>JBFHFW010000216.1:0-2786 GCA_041583395.1 Alphaproteobacteria bacterium | reverse complement strand
TCTTGCAAGCACAGGGCTATAAAAATCTCAGCAATTTGAAAGGTGGGATTTTGGCGTGGGGATAGTCCTTGGCGATATCAAGATTGACGATCCTGTTTTTCTCGCGCCGATGTCGGGGATTACGGACTTGCCGTTTCGCCGTATCGTCAAGCGCTATGGTGCGGGGCTGGTGTTTTCCGAGATGATCGCCAGCCGTGCGATGCTTCAGCACTCACGCGAGAGCCTCAAGATGAGTGAGAATTGTGCCGAGGAATTCCCGATGGCGGTGCAGCTTGCGGGCTGTGATCCCGATGTGATGGCCGAGGCCGCGATTATGAATGTGGATCGCGGGGCGGCGGTTATTGATATCAATTTTGGGTGTCCAGTGAAGAAAATCATCAAGAAGATGGCGGGCTCTGCGTTGATGCAAGATGAAGATCTCGCCACGGAGATTATGGCGCAAACGGTTAAGGCTGTAGATGTGCCTGTCACCATGAAAACCCGGCTTGGCTGGGATGAGCAAAACTTGAATGCCCCAAGCTTGGCCAAAAAGGCCGAGGATGTTGGTATCCAGATGATCACCATTCACGGGCGTACGCGGTGTCAGATGTATAAAGGGAGCGCGGATTGGCGCGCCGTGCGCGCGGTCAAAGAGGCAGTGAGTATCCCTGTGATTATTAATGGTGATATTTTGACGCCGCAGGCCGCGAAAGAGGCGCTGGAGCAATCGGGTGCCGATGGTGTGATGATCGGCCGCGGTGCGCAGGGCAAGCCGTGGATGTTGCGCCAGACGATGGATTATCTGCGTGATGGGGTTGTGAGTGCTGCGCCATCATTGGCCGAGCGTTTAGCTTTGATCAAGGATCATTATGCCGCGATGCTGGATCATTATGGGGAGCATACGGGTGTATGCATCGCCCGTAAGCATCTGGCATGGTATTGCACGGATACGGGTATTGATGGCGCGGCCAGATTTAGGGCAGAGATTAATAAGTTGACGTGTCCGCATAAAGTCATTACATCCCTAGAGCAATTTTTTGAGGGCAATTGAGTCGTTTTGTTATTTAAATTTGACGCCCCAATGGTTTTGTATTATGTTAATTTTTTTAAAGAGGGCAAGATGGCTTTTAGTAGAGCAGATAAGTTACGTATAAAACAGATTTTTCAGCAAGGTAATAGTCGTGATGAGCCTCCCTTGGATGTGCATACTCGCCGTCAAGTCGATGCAACTATAGATGCTTTGCCGGAAGGTGCAGCTGCGGAACAAAGCGTTGAACAAGTGGGACGTCAATTGATGGATTTGCAAGATCAAGAGCAGAAAAAATTATTGAGGCGACAAGAGCAGGCCGCAGAAGTACAAGAGCGCTTGGGGGTTCCAAGGTTTTTGCGGTCATAAAGAGTTTTGAGGGCTTGTAAAGCTAGTCCCGCCTATGGGAGGGGCTTTTTAACATAACTCAATTGACTTTTTGTATTTGATGCATTAGCGTGCTTGAATCTTATTAAGAGAGGAAAATTGATAGATGGTAGCAAAAAAGAAGCCTCAGGATCAGAGCACTCAAACTAAACGGCCTCAAACTAAACGGCCTCAAACTAAACGGCCTAAGAGACCTGAAATTCCAGATTATAATTTTGATGATCCTGCGGTTCGGGAGGTTTTCCGTGGTGTGGTGCAAGAAATGGTGGAGGATGTGGATCATTGCTACCGCGTTGTTGAAAATTTTCAGAGGGCTTTAAAGAAGAAAGATGAACGCATTTCTCATCTTGAGGAAGCGTTGGAGGCACTTGAGGAAAAGTTGCAAGCGCAGCAAAAAGAACATCATGATCAGCTCAAGGCGCTTAAAGACCAATTTAATCAATTCGAGAAATTTTACTATCAACAGCAGGAGGCCAATAAAGACATTTGGCGCACGCTGAATAGTCTTTCTGACGGAATTAATCAGGAGCGGTCAGATAGAGCGAGAGCCATTCGCTCTGTTAGAGGTACCATCCATAATGAGTGGTAAATCTTAACCCCGCTCGCGATTGAGCAGCGGTCGGAGTTGTTTTTTTGCTAACCTAAAAGGATGTTAATCAACTTCATGTGCTGTTAAAAACATGGCCTTTTGCAACGCCGTGAAGAACTGTTGATATGGTTGAGGATCTGTAACGGGTGTAATGTTGTAGGTTGCATTAGCACGGACAAGAGTTTGTGTTTTTCCACGGGGGCGTACTGTTACTGTCATGCGGAGAGAGTATCCGTTGAGTTTTGTGCCACTGACTGTTCCTAATTCATCATCGGCTTTATCAATAACAAAACCTAAATCCTGTAGTGTAGCTATCACTGTACGAAGTGTTTTTGTGCGATCTGTTGTATCAAAAGCACGAGTTTGAATTTGCCGGATGGCGACTTGGGATTCTGATGTCTCCATAACATGATTCATAGAGGTTGTTTGGCATCCCGCCAAAGCAAGGCAGAATAGAGAGATCGGTAATAAAGTGTATTTTTTCATGAAATAAATCCTGTTTTAAATTTCATTGGCTTCAAGGAAAACGGCTTTGGAGAGCTTTGCAAAAAAGTCCTGATATATTTCAGGATCTTCAATGCTTTGGATCTTTGAAATTTGCCCCTGGGTATTCCAGACAGTTCGTTGCAATGTTATACGAAGTTTTGTTGTCTTTTTTCCGGCTGGATGAGTGATAAGAGAGGCACGGATTTTTTGATTTTTATCAATAGGCATTGCTCCACCACCCAAAAGGGCAACTACAACCGCTGCTGCAACTTGACCGGCTTCTACAGCATCGCGGTCTTTTGAGCCAACAATCACACC
>JBFHFW010000215.1:0-2799 GCA_041583395.1 Alphaproteobacteria bacterium | reverse complement strand
TTCTTTGATGTCCCGTGATTTAAGTGAAGGTTTATTGCAGCATAATGCCCATATATTATTTTTAACGCAAAATCCCAAACCCGAGGCCGGAATGATTGAGAAATGGGGGGTGGATGTTATTAAAATTGAAAATATGCGCATTGCCATTGAGGCCTATATTAAGAAAAAGGAAAAAATTGATGTGATATTGATGAAATGTGATGAATGTTGTGCATTATCTTCATCATTACAGCGTATCATGAAAAAAGAGCATGATGCTTTGAGGTTGCCTATCATAGCAATTGTGCCCGAGGGTTCGGAAACATCACAAGAACACTATTTGGGGGCTGGTATTGATGAAGTTATAGTAGAGCCCATACAAGAAGATGCGCTCTACGCAATTCTTGAAAAGTGGATTATGATGATAAAAGAAACTAAAGATGCCCAACCTCTTACCGATGAAGGAAAACATACCATGAGCATAGATACTTCCGCTTCTTTTCAGGATTTTCAGCCGATTTTGGATCAAGAGCTTCTGGATGAAGCAGTATCAATGGCCAGTAGCAAGTTCCCGGTTGTTGTGGAGTATTTTTTAGAAGATACGCCCGGTTATATTGAACAAATCACACAAGGGCTTGATGACAATGATCTTGAAAAAGTCATACCACCCGCGCATACGATTAAGTCATCATCACGTCAGTTGGGTGCTGTGCAGCTTTCTGATACGGCTGAAAATATCGAGGCCAAGGCACGGTCTATGGTTGAGGAAGGTTTGCAGGATCAGACGGGGGAATTGTCTGCACTTCTTAAGGATCTGACCCGCTACTATGGGCAGAGCGAGACGGCGCTACGCGAATTTGTCTCGCATATGGGCGATAAAAATTAGATGTTAGTGAAATCGCCGGTATATTGTTGATGTAGAAATACCAAGAGCTAGCGCTGCTTGTGTCACGTTGCCGTCGTAGTATAGCAATGCATTTTTTATGATATCATTTTGTATTTCCTTAAGTGTTTTGGTCTGTCCTTCATGGTTTAAGATTGAAACACTGGCATTTTTTTCAGGCTCCATGTCCTTGTTTTCGCTGTGGGTCATGGGAAACAGAAAATCCTTGGGTTCAAGCGCTGGGTGAGTGCTTAAAACAATCGACCGGTTAATCATATTTTCCAGTTGCCGCACATTTCCCGGCCAATCATAGTTTTGCAGTTTCACCAATGCGTCATGCGTGATGTCTTTTGGAGCACGGTTTTCCAGATTTGAAAATTTTTTGATAAAATAATGTGCGAGTGCGGGAATATCTTGTTTGCGTATGCGTAAAGGTGGGATATTAGTGCGTAGCACATTGATACGGAAGTAAAGATCTTCACGGAATGTGCCGGCGCTTACATTTTGTAATAAATCACGGTTGGTCGCGGAAATAACCCTGACATTGATGGGTATTGATGTATGCCCCCCTACGGGTTCAATTCTTTTTTCTTGTAAAACCCGCAAGAGCTTGACTTGTGTTTCCAGTTTTAGTTCACCAATTTCATCCAGTAAAATTGTGCCTCCCTCAGCTTCCCGAAATTTGCCGGATGTTTGATTGGTGGCGCCTGTGAAAGCTCCTTTTTCGTGGCCGAATAAAATGCTTTCAACCAGATCCGCGGGTAGAGCCCCGCAATTCACCGCGATAAAGGGTGCCTGTGCGCGCGGGCTTTCATTATGGATGGCTTGTGCAAAACATTCTTTGCCGACCCCAGTTTCTCCGGTGATTAAAACAGGAATGTCGGAATGTGCCGCCTTGCGGGCGATGTCTATGATGGAGCGTAATCCGCCCTCATGTCCAATGAGGTCAGAAAAGGTGGCCTTTTCGTCAGTTTGGCGGGAGGTGTGGCGCGCGCGTAAGCTTGATTTCAGGGCATGGCGGGCTGATTTGATAATGTGTCGGGCGCTGGCAGGTTTGGCTAGAAAATCAGTCGCGCCAAGCTTCATCGCTTTAACGGCGCTTTGAGTGCTGGAGAGCCCTGTTAAAACAATCACAGGTGTTTCAGGGTGCTTCTGTGTCAGGATTTCAAGTGTATCGATGCCGTGCATAATGGGCATTTCCAGATCAAGTATAATCAGGGCAATATCTGTATTTTTATCATTTAAAATATCAAGGCATTCCTGACCGTTACGTGCGGGGACAGGATTTAAATGAAGACTGTTTTGTAAGACTGCGGAAACAAAACTGCGTTGTGTGCGATCATCTTCGGCAATCAAAACAGATGCAGGCATGTGCGTCTTTCTCATCAATGTGTGTTTATGCACGCATTGTAAAATAGGGGGCAGCTTTTAACAAATAATAAAGCGTTTCATTTTGCATCGGTTTCAATTGTATGTGTCTCAAAAGGGGGCGATTGGTTAGTGCTTGAAGAGGTAGGAATTTGCGCAACATATTGAATTTATTTATTAAATGAAAAATGGCACAAGGCTTGTAATATATGATGTGTCCGGCATGTTCCGGATGGGGAGCTAGACGGGATAGCCGCTCGACGTTGAAAAAGCTTGGTTGTCCTGTCTGTTCCCGAAAAATGTAAGGTTGATACACAAATGTGTGTTCAACGGTAACTGAGTAAAGAATGGGTAATGATGATAGCAGGAATAAAAGGGCTTCATAGAAGAAGCGTAAGGCCTTGTTCTCCTTTCATGATTGCCCGGATAGGTCGCAATAAATCGTTTTTGCCCACCCCATACTTAAACTTTTATTGGGTCAGCTCTTCACTTTTTGGAAGACTGACCCATATTTTTTGTTTAGGGTGTGCCATGCACACTGACGTAAGTACTATTTTTGAATTGCGATT
>JBFHFW010000214.1:0-2854 GCA_041583395.1 Alphaproteobacteria bacterium | reverse complement strand
AAGCGTTGCTGTTCACTCTACAGCCGATACAAACTCCATGGCTGTGCGTTTGGCTGATGAGAGCGTTTGTATTGGCCCGCCTGCGGGTAAAGACAGCTATTTGAACATTCCACAAATTCTGGCTGCCGCTTCTTTAACGGGCGCGGATGCTATTCACCCGGGCTATGGATTTTTATCCGAAAATGCGCAATTTGCCCGCATGGTCGAGGAACACGGCTTTATCTTTATCGGCCCCACGCCCGAGCATATCGAGAAGATGGGCGATAAGGTTATGGCCAAAAAGACTGTCAAAGAGCTTGGTTTGCCTGTTGTCCCCGGTTCACCCGGTGGGGTTGATACAGCCGCAGAAGGCAAGAAAATCGCCGAAGAAATGGGGCTACCTGTCATTATCAAAGCGGCCTCCGGTGGTGGTGGTAAAGGGATGCAGATCGTTAATAATATTAATGAATTTGAGGAGCTCTTTAACCGTTGCCGTACAGAGGCCAAAGCCAATTTCGGGGATGATACGGTTTATATCGAGAAATATCTCGCCAACCCACGCCATATCGAAATTCAGGTCTTCGGTGATATGCACGGCAATGCTGTGCATCTGGGCGAGCGTGATTGCTCGATCCAGCGCCGCCACCAAAAACTGGTTGAAGAAGGCCCCTCACCTGTGCTGGCTGAAGAGCTACGCGATGAAATCGGAGCGCTTGCCGCCAGAACCATTCGTGAAATGGGCTATCGTGGTGCAGGCACAATCGAGTTTTTGTATGAGAACGGTAAATTCTATTTCATGGAAATGAATACCCGTATTCAGGTTGAACATCCCGTGACCGAGATGATTACCGGTGTTGATCTGATTGCCGAGCAAATCCGCGTTGCTGCAGGTGAAGAGCTTTCGATCAAGAAAGAGAAACTAAGATTCCGCGGCCACGCCATTGAAATTCGTATCAATGCCGAAGATCCCGAGACCTTTATGCCCTCACCCGGAACCATTACGCAATTCCACGCGCCGGGCGGTTTGGGTGTGCGCTTTGATTCGGCTATTTACGGTGGGTACCCAATCCCGCCTTATTACGATTCAATGATTGGCAAACTGATTGTTCATGGCAGAAACCGTGAAGAATGTATCCGTCGCCTTTCCCGCGCCATCCGCGAAACAGTGATCGAAGGTGTCAAAACAACCTTGCCGCTGCATCTATGGATTTTGGAGCAGCCCGAGTTCAAAGATGGCTCTTACACCATCAAATGGCTGGAAGAAAAACTGGCTAAAAAAGCGTCTTAGGCAACTTTGACTCCATAATATAAAGCCCTTATTCATAAAATTCCATTTTTTAGAAAAAGGAAGAATTTTATGTCCGAAAATGAAAATAATCCCTTGTGGGAACATTTTCGAAGGAAAGTTATTGAGCCTACACTTGCGACAACCAAAAATCTGGTAGAAAGAGCTCAATTGAAAAAGCTCTTTCAAAATCCGATGGAACGAACCAAGGGTGATCAGAAAAATGACCTCACACGCGCCCAAGAATTGGCTTTAAATTCAGGTGAATTCGAGCCTCTTCATACACAAAAAGCGCCCTATTGGCAGGATATTGTTTTTGGTGAAGGGCGTATCGAAGCTCTGATTGAACGTCTTGAGGCAGCAAACATAGATCCTGTAAATAATTTTACTCAAAAAGAAACTCTACAGGTTTCCGAGGGCGGGTCAAAGGTGCTGCCCAAGCATCAAGAGCTTGTTAAATATGGCTTAAATGACAGCCGGATTTTAAGAATTGCTGAACTTGTTAAAGGTGTAGTTATTCGTATGGCTGATGACTGCCCTCAAAGTACTCTTATTTTAAATGACAAAACAATGGACTTCATGAGACAAAATGATGCTTCTCAGACTGTCGCAAGAAACAAAATTTTAGAAGAGGTCTGTGAATGTTTTAGCTACGTCCATCGTGATGATGCCCTTGCTTGCCTACGAGAGGAAAAATATACATCTGGTGTGGGAAGTCCATATTTTTCCGACGACAGAAATAAAAAGGATATCAGCAAAATTATAGAGGTTGTCTATGCATGGCTGATGCTGGATGTGGCGCCTGCCGTTCCCAATATCCTGCATCCGGGTTTATATTGCAAAACCGATGATCAGGGACAAACGACCCTGCATGCAACCTATGGCTCGAAGTCTTATATTGAAAGAAGGTTGAAAACAGGATCGGATGCACCATCCATTGATGAATTCACGGAAGATCAAAAATGGGGTAACGCACCGATTTATGAAGTATTTTCTCAAAAAGATGTCTTTGGCTTTACGGCCGAAAGCATTCAAGCACAGCCAGACGATAGGCCCAAACGGAACCACCGGAGCCATCTTAAGCGCTCTTCTGCTTTTTATTGGCAGCGCGTGCTGGTCTTTTATCGTCTTTTGCCAATAAGCTCAGGCGCGACATGTCTTGTACATCAAGCATAATGCCGGGCTGATTGGCAGCTTCGCGGACAAAACTACGTCTGAATTCTTTGTTTGTCATGCTCTTCATTTGAATACCTCTTCCGCCCTATTATACGGATTTAGGGCGAAAGAGCGAGTTTTTTTTATAAATAACTGATTTTAAATATTATTTATGCTGCTTTTTGTTGCTGCTGTTTACCATGTGGCATCCAGCTCTCCGCAGCAAGCTCGGCATTGGGCGGTGTATCAATCAAATGATTGGCATAGTTGCTCAATGTTTTAACGGTTACGCCCAAGATAACCTCCAGCACATTTTCCTGCGTAAAACCGGCATTCATGAACGCTTGGATATCCGCATCATGTACCGCGCCGCGTTTGGACGTCACAGCTTGGGTAAAACTAACAAGCGCATTAATACGCTTATCAGGGCCATTT
>JBFHFW010000213.1:0-2863 GCA_041583395.1 Alphaproteobacteria bacterium | reverse complement strand
TGGCTGATACCCGCACAACATTGCCCAGCGGATAAAATTCAAAAATAACTTCACGACCCTGTAAAAAACTCTTGTCCATATGAGTTTTATATTTCAAACTGCGCGCATGAACAAGAGAGCACATTTTACATGGGAAGATCCGCTTCTGGTTGACGAGCTATTAACCGAAGAGGAAATGATGATCGCCAAAACTGCACGGGACTACGCGCAAGAAAAGCTCCTGCCCCGCGTGAACGAGGCTTTTGAGACTGAAAACTTTGACCCTGCGATTATGCGCGAGATGGGTGAGCTAGGCCTTCTTGGCCCGATGATAGAGGGCTATGGCTGCGCAGGTGCTTCTTATACCGCCGCTGGCCTTATCGCCCGTGAATTGGAACGCGTTGATTCGGCTTATCGCTCTTGCTACTCGGTACAAAGCTCGCTTGTGATGTTGCCGATTTACCTCTTTGGCTCCGAAGAACAAAAACAAAAATATCTCCCCAAGCTTGCCACAGGTGAATATATCGGCTGCTTTGGACTGACCGAGCCCGATGGCGGGTCTGATCCCGGCGCTATGCGCACACGCGCACGCTCCTGTGATGGCGGCTATAAAATCAGTGGTGAGAAACAATGGATTTCCAACTCCCCGATTGCCGATGTGTTTGTCGTATGGGCGAAAAATGATGAGGGAAAAATCCGTGGCTTTATCCTCGAAAAAGGCATGGACGGTCTGACCGCGCCCAAGATCGAAGGAAAAATGAGCTTGCGCGCATCCCCCACCGGCGGCATTGCCATGAACGAGGTCTTTGTGCCCGAAGAAAACATGTTCCCCGAGATTGAAGGATTGAAAGGCCCCATGATGTGCCTGAACTCCGCACGTTTCGGGATTGCATGGGGTGTATTGGGCGCCGCAGAAGATTGCTGGCACCGCGCCCGCGAATACACGCTCGAGCGTAAGATTTTCGGCAAACCATTGGCCGGACAACAGCTCATCCAGAAAAAACTGGCCGACATGCAAACCGAGATCACTCTCGGCCTGATCGCATGCTGGAGATTGGGCAGACTACGCGATGAAGACCGCGCCGCGCCCGAGGCTATATCCCTCCTCAAACGCAATAACTGCGGTAAAGCCCTAGAGATTGCACGCATTGCCCGCGACATGCACGGCGGCAATGGTATCGCACTCGAATACCACATCATCCGCCATGTGCTAAATCTGGAGTCTGTAAACACCTACGAGGGCACACATGATATCCATGCCCTTATCTTAGGACGTGCGCAAACTGGCATTCAGGCATTTGGGTAAAAAACTTCCTGCAACTTAGCCAGGCCCAATAAGATACCGGAGGGGATCTCCCCGAGTACAGGAACCATAATTTTGCTCAAGAATTTCCAAAGCCTTGTCGGGAGATTCCGCCGTACTTATCTGAGAGGAAACTTTTTGTAAAGCATATGACACAGCTAACTCCTCAGCAGTCGGGGTATCTGAAGATCTATCACCCCAATCATCAACTATAAGATTACGTTTTATTGCGATCTCTCTATGATTTACAACAACACCGCCCTCATATTTGTGAATTCCCTCGGCTCTTTCTCCTTCTAAAGAAAATGTCTTGTTTGCAATTTTACACAAAGCAGCCTTAATAACAGGCTCATTCTTAGCCATTGCTCGACGCACAGCATCACTCAGCTCATATTTTATAGCCATCAGCTCCTCCCAACTTAAATAACGAAGGAACACTATAGGGGAAAAATATGAAAAGTAAAGTTTTTTAAAAGAGCTTAAAACCCGCCACTAAAATTGGTTTGCTGCGCCCAGAAGCGCTCAACCATTTTCAGGACATCATTCATCTGCTTGAGGCGTTCGTCGGTTAGTTTAGAACCGGCAATTTGCTCTTCATGGCGACGGAACCTCTACGAGAGCACACAGATATCCACGCCCTTATCTTAGGGCGTGCTCAAACGGGCTTTCAGGTGCCCGGACAAAGATTGACATAATGAATACTTGTTGTTATGCTGTCCTCCGATCCAACTAAAAAAGGGCAATACGGTGGCACAAGTAAAAATTGAATTTCATGATGCAGCAGGACAGAACTGGTTAAAAAGAAGTGATTTAGCCAAAAAATTAGCCGCAGCCACAGCAAATCCAAATGACATTCAAATCATGGTAAGAGGAAAAGACCTCGTTACAACACGAGAAATGGATGAAAAAATAGAGTACCTATCCTCTATTGCTTTTGCTGGCGACCAAACGACGGCAGCGTATTCATACGTTATTCCATCTGCTCTCCCCTTAGAACTGCTAAGACAAAATATACAAACTACTTTTGGAGAAGAGGGAAAAATTGAGACCTGCTACACACACAGCGACGATACACTCCATGTCAGCGTTGACTTCTCAAAACAAGAACCAAGAGTGATATAGAAAAAATTAGCTACAGAAAGTGCAATAACCTTATTTTAAGCCAACTAAAACCCGCCACTAAAGTTAGTCTGCTGCGCCCAGAAGCGCTCAACCATTTTTAGAACATCATTCATCTGCTTGAGGCGCTCATCGGTTAGTTCAGAACCGGCAATTTGCTCTTCATGGCGACGGAACATATCAGAGATCGCATCACACAACTCCCGCCCCTTGGGTGAAAGCTTCACACGAATAGAACGCTTGTCGTGCACGGAACGCTCCTGCTCCAGATAGCCGTTTTCGACCATCTTCTTCACATTATATGACACATTCGAGCCCAAGTAATACCCACGGATCGTTAATTCACCGACCGTCAACTCATCATTGCCAATGTTATAGAGAATCATGCTTTGAACGTTGTTGATGTCCTGTATTCCCTTTTTATCCAGTTCGACCTTTAAAACATCAAGGAAATGACGGTGA
>JBFHFW010000212.1:0-2870 GCA_041583395.1 Alphaproteobacteria bacterium | reverse complement strand
TTATCAGAATATGAGTTGGACAGACGACCGCGTAGAAATGCTCAAAAGGCTTTGGGGTGAAGGGCATACCGCTGCAGAAATTGCCAAAGAGCTTGGTGGTGTCACGCGTAATGCTGTCATTGGAAAGGCGCATCGTTTGAAACTCTCCAATCGTGTTTCTCCCATTCAGCAAAACACAAAAAAACCGGTGGTTTCTACAAATACAAAACTTACAAAAGCAGCACCTGCGCCAAAAGCTCCGGCAAATACAAATGTTGCTGTGGTGCCAAAAGTTGTTGCAAAAGCACCACCAATGAAGCCGGTGATGTCGGAAAATGATGCCAAGCGTAAGCGTTATGCATTGATGGATTTGACGGCGAATATGTGTCGCTGGCCAATCGGTGATCCACGCGAAGCCAATTTTGGCTTTTGTGGTTGTAAGTCTTCATCTGGTTTGCCTTATTGTGAAGAACATACCGCTGTTGCCTATCAGGCGTCCAACCGTAATCGCGTACTCAGAGCCGAAGATTTTGAGCAAGCTGAAGAGCGTGCAGCAGAAAAAGCTGCTGCTGAATAAAATATATCTCCTTTTGAATAAATTAGAGCCGCAAATGCGGCTCTTTTTTTATGGGCTTTAAATTCAAAGAGGCGTATGATAGAAGCAGGTGTTTTTTACCAATCCCAGATATACTTAAAACTATGAAATCAAAAATTTTTGCTATTCTAATAGCCCTGTGCGCTTTGGCATGGATTGGCTCGGGTCTTATAAATGCGGGGGGAAATGATGTTCCGGCGCCCGCCAGCATTCATGTTAAAACTAACGGTAAAAAAGCAGAATTGCCACAGGTGCGCGTGCGTGAAATGACGCCCGAGAATTTCGTTGATAATATCGCCGTTACTGGCCGGACACAGGCTTCACGCTCGGTCGTTATTCGTGCCGAAACCGAAGGACAGGTGCTGGAAATTGCCAAACAAGAAGGCGAATTTTCTACAGAAGGTGAAATACTGGCTAAACTTGATTTACGTGATCGCCGTGCCTTGGTACGCGAGGCCGAGGGGCGTGTTGCCCAGCGCCGTATTGAGTATAATGCGGCCAAGCAGCTTGCCGATAAGGGGTTTAATTCCAAAGTGCGTCTGGCACAAACCGAAGCAGATTTGGAAGATGCCAAAGCCGCCCTTAAAACGGCACAAATCGATCTGGCGCGTATCAATATTACTGCCCCTTTTTCTGGTATGATTTTCGAGCAAAATGTCGAGGTCGGTGACTTTCTCTCTGTGGGGGATGCGCTTTTTACCCTTGTTGATCTTGATCCGATTGAGCTGGTTGGCTTTGTCTCGGAACGCCGTATTCAGGATTTGAAGCTGGGTTTAAAGGCTCAAGCCGCATTTTTGGATGGCATGCGTGTTGAAGGCGAAATCTCTTACATCGCACCTGCCGCTGATGCGCAAACCCGCACCTTTCGGGTGCATATTTCCGTGCCCAATGCGGCAGGACAAATCAAAGACGGTATGACGGCAAAGATTGCAATCCCTGGTGTCTCGCGACCGGCGCTGAAAATTTCACCTGCGATTTTGGCGCTTAATGATGCGGGGGAAGTCGGAATTAAAATCGTTGATGATGCTGATATCGTGCGCTTTATTCCTGTGCAAATTCTGGCTGATAAAACCGATGCGATGTGGATCTCAGGCCCATCTGCAAAGTCACGCGTGATCACGGTCGGACAAGACTATGTCCGCGATGGACAAAAAGTTAAGCCGGTTCTCAGAAATGGCGAAGGGCTGTTATAATGGCCAAGAATATCATTGATGCTTCTATTCACCATGCGCGCACGGTGCTCTCGATCTTCCTGCTTTTGATTTTAGCAGGATCAAATGCCTATGTTTCGATCCCCAAAGAATCTTCGCCGGATATTGATATTCCGATCATTTATGTATCGATGTTTCTGGAAGGTGTCTCCCCTGATGATTCCGAGCGCTTGTTGATCCGCCCGATGGAACAAGAACTCACCACCGTTGAGGGGATTGAAGAAATGAAGGCCACCGCCTATCAAGGTGGCGGTTTTGTCCTGCTGGAATTTCAAGCGGGTTTTGATAAGGAAAAAGCGCTGGATGAGGTGCAAAAAGCTGTTGATCAGGCGCGCCCAGAGCTTCCCGAAGATGTTGAAGAGCCTAAAGTCACTGAAGTCAATTTCAGCCTCTTTCCTGTGCTGGTTGTGACCTTATCGGGTGACATGCCCGAGCGTACATTGCTGCGACATGCGCGTGATTTGCAAGATAAGCTCGAGGCTATTCCTTCGGTTCTGGAAGCAGGTATTGCAGGCGATCGTGAAGAACTGGTCGAGATTGTTGTTGATCCAGAGTTGCTTGAAAGCTATGGCCTTGTCGGTAGTGATATTTTGAGCTTCTTTAACCGTTCCAACAAGTTGGTGGCTGCGGGTAATCTGGATACCGGAGCAGGGCGTTTTGCAATCGAAGTCCCCGGCTTGTTCGAGAGCGTTTATGATCTGATGAATATGCCGTTGCGCGTCAGCGGCGATAGTGCCATTAAAGTCAGCGACATCGCTAAAATTCGCCGGACATTCAAAGATCCCGAGAATTTTGCCCGCCTTGATGGGGAGCGTGCCATTGCCATCGAAATCGTTAAGCGCTCTGGTGATAATATTATTGATACCATCGAAACGGTGCGTCGCGTTGTGGAAGAAGAAAGTGCGCATTGGCCGCAAGGAATAAAGATCGCTTATACGCAAGATGAGTCCGAAAATATTCGTACGATGCTTAGCGATCTGCAGAATAATGTGATTAGTGCGATTTTGCTGGTTATGATCGTGGTTGTCTGGGCGCTGGGTGTGCGTGCGGCTTTATTGGTCGGAATTGCAATCCCCGGTGCGTTT
>JBFHFW010000211.1:0-2889 GCA_041583395.1 Alphaproteobacteria bacterium | reverse complement strand
TTTCGCATCCATCATGCCTGCGCCGGTCTTTTCACGGAGTTCTTTTACCATTGATGCTGTAATATCAGCCATTTTTTTAGTCCTTCTTTATCAAATTTAAGTAATTGTTTTATGCAGATGCCTGTTTTTTAGGCTCGGCTTCAGCTTTTTCACCTGCTTTTGCCTCATCCTTTTTTGCAGCAGCTTTTTTAGCTGGCAATTTTACATCAACATGTTCTGCAGCGCCGAGATCTTCACCGGTCGCGCTGAGCTCAGCTTGCAAACCGTCCAAAATCGCATCAGCAAACAAATCGCAATAAAGCTCGATCGCGCGCAAAGCATCATCATTACCCGGAATGACGTACTCGACACCATCAGGGCTTGCATTGGAGTCGACAACTGCAAATACCGGAATACCAAGCTTGTTTGCTTCTTGAATAGCAATATCCTCTTGGTTTGTATCAATCACAAACATTGCGTCAGGCTGTCCACCCATGTCTTTAATGCCGCCAAGCGCCAGTTCAAGCTTTTCGTATTCGCGTGTCATCATCAAAATTTCTTTTTTGACATACATAGATGTATCGCCAGCCAAGATATCTTTTAGCTCACGCAAGCGTGCAATAGATTTGGAAATTGTGTTCCAGTTTGTCATCATGCCACCCAACCAGCGATGATTAACGTAGTATTGACCTGAACGTTGTGCCGCTTCCGCGATTTTAGCTTGCGCCTGACGCTTTGTGCCAACAAACAACACGCGTCCGCCTTTTGCTACGATATCGCGGACAGCCTGAAGTGATTGCCCCAGCATTGGAGTTGTTTGTTGCAAATCAATGATATGCACGTTATTGCGCACACCAAAGATATAGTTTTGCATTTTAGGGTTCCAGCGACGTGTGTGGTGACCAAAATGAACACCAGCTTCCATCAAGTCACGCATAGAGAATTCAGGTAATGCCATAATTTTTTCCTTTTCCGGTTATACCTCTGCGGAGCGTGTATATTCATCACCATGATCAATACACCGGACGGAAGAAACTGACTGCAGTCAGATCACCCAAACTCCGCATGTGAATTTAAGTTAGGGGTTTTTACGCAGAATTAAGCGCTTTTGCAAGAGAAATTTTATAAAAAATATCTTTTTCAAAAGCCAGGTTTGCTCACCCTAGTCTTGTGACTGCTCTATTTCCGCGTACTTCACAACACATGGCTTGATTTTTGAAAAAATCAATTGCCCCAACCAAATAAGAGGACTTAGGAGCAAGGTGAAAATCAAAGCGATAAACACACCAATCAAAGGCCCTACAACAAGAGCTTTAATACCTATTACAGGTTGCCCATTCCACGAAACCGTATCCATGCCGAACACAGCCAGAATGCTGAAAAAAATCATTAATGGTAACAAGCCAAAGACTAAGCCAATCAGGTTTAGTTTAAAGATACTGCCTATAGATAACCGTTTAATTGTAAGTGTTTTCATGTTCGCTCCCCTCTTAATACTTTCATCAGTTTAGCATAGCGGCGTGGAAAGAAAAAGGAAGGCTTTGATAAATATCAAGAATGTACGGCGCAAGGGCTGGCAAAATCAAACCGAAGAACAGGAGAAATAATGAGCAAAAGGGATATAGACAGCCCCCTTGTCGAGGCAATTGAGGAATGGGCATCTCCACTGGGTGGTGGCTTACAAGACTATGATGAAATTATCCACGCTGCCGAAGGCACGCAATTCGTCCTGATCGGTGAGGCCTCTCACGGCACAAAGGAGTTTTACCGTGCACGCGCCGAGATCACTGAAAGGCTCATCCGGGAGCAAGGATTTGATGCCGTGGCGGTAGAGGCTGATTGGCCCGACGCCTATCGGATAAACCGTTATGTGTCCCAGATGGGGGAAGATGAGAGCGCGGATCAGGCTTTGGGGGACTTTGAACGTTTTCCAACATGGATGTGGCGCAACCATGTAGTCTAGCACTTTGTTCGCTGGCTGCACGATTATAACGCCCGATTTCGTCATCCGGAATCTGCCAAAACGAGCCTGAAACATCCGGTAAGATTTTACGGCCTTGACCTTTACAGCATGAACACATCTATCCATGCTGTGATTGATTATCTTGATGGAGTTGACCCCGCGGCGGCACGGCGCGCACGTATGCGCTACGGTTGCCTGTATCATTTTATGGACAAGCCGCAAAGCTATGGCTACGCCACTGAGGCTGGATTGGCCGATTCTTGTGAAACAGAGATACTGACCCAGCTCGCGGAGTTGCAACAAAAATCTTACGAATATTTGAAGCTTAACGGGTTTGTTGCCGAAGATAACTATTTTTGCGCCCGGCAAAATGCGATGCTGGTGAAAAATGCGGAAGAATATTACCGCGCTCTATATCGTGGGCGTCCGAATAGCTGGAATTTACGGGATAAACATATGTTTGAAACGCTGGGTGATCTGACACATCATCTAAGCAAAAGACTTAACCGGAAAGCGCGCATTGTTGTTTGGGCGCATAACTCCCATATCGGCAATGCCGGTGCAACGGAAATGAGCAAACGTGGTGAGTTTAATATTGGCCAGCTTGTGAAGAAAAGTTACGGTGACCAAGCGCTTTTAATTGGCTTTTCAACTTGTCATGGCACGGTAACAGCAGCTTCGGACTGGGATTGCCCGTACGAGACAAAACAGGTGAGGCCGCCCTTCCCTGGAAGTTACGAAGATGTATTTCATCATGTTAATTACAAATCATTTTTGCTTGATCTGCGGGCGAATAACGAGGCCGTAGATATGCTCATGGAAAAACGCTTGCAACGTGCTATCGGTGTTATTTACCGCCCCGACACCGAGCGCCACAGCCATTATTTCTTTTCCTGCCTGCCCGAGCAATTTGATTTTATCATTCACTATGACCACACGGAAGCTGT
>JBFHFW010000210.1:0-2892 GCA_041583395.1 Alphaproteobacteria bacterium | reverse complement strand
TATGTGCGCATTTTTAATGGATGATGCGACGCCGATGCAAGAGGCAGCATAAGATGAAAGCCGAAACCCAAGCAGTTGTAAAAGCAATTGGAGATGCTTTGGTGCTGCTGAGGAGGCATCTTTGACTGGGATAATGCTGTCCTGCGTCTGGAAGAGCTTAATGCGCTGAGTGAAGATCCGGATCTTTGGAATGATTCGGATAAAGCCCAAAAAATCATGAAAGAGCGAACACAGCTGGATGACCGGATCAGTGCTGTGCGTGAGGTTGAACAAGCCGTTTCGGATAATGCGGAATTGATTGAATTGGCCGAGCTGGAGGACGATGAGGAAATGATCGCCGAGGCCGAGGCTGCGCTTGCCAAATTACAGGTACAGATGGAGCGTGAGCAATTGAAATGTCTGCTGTCCGGTGAGGCAGATGACAATGATGCCTATTTACAGGTCAATGCGGGTGCAGGCGGGACGGAAGCGCAAGACTGGGCGGAGATGGTTTTGCGGATGTATATGCGTTGGGCGGATGCACGCGGCTTTAAGACCGAGCTTATTGAGCGTAGCGATGGTGAAGAGGCGGGTATTAAATCTGTAACCGTTAAAATTATGGGTGAGCAGGTTTATGGCTGGCTGAAGACGGAATCGGGCGTGCATCGTCTGGTGCGTATCTCGCCGTTTGATTCGAATGCGCGCCGCCATACGAGTTTTGTGTCGGTGAGTGTGTCGCCGGTGATTGATGATGATATTGATATCGAGTTGGATGAAAAAGATATTCGAGTCGATACGTATCGTTCCAGTGGTGCGGGCGGCCAGCACGTTAATAAAACAGACAGTGCCGTGCGGATGACTCATATTCCAACGGGTATCGTAGCAGCATGCCAAAATGACCGTTCCCAGCATAAAAACCGTGCGGGGGCCTTATCGCTTTTGAAGGCGAAATTATATGAGGCCGAGCTGCAAAAACGTGAGGAAGCGGCTGCGGATGCACATGGTGAGAAAACGGATATCGCATGGGGGCATCAAATTCGCTCTTACGTGCTGCACCCTTACCAGATGATCAAGGATTTACGCACGGGCGTCGAGACTTCGCAATCAAGTGCGGTGCTTGATGGCGGGATCGATATGTTCCTTGAGGCATCGCTTGCGGCAAAGTTAGACACAGGCAAAACGGAATCCGCATAAAGAGGATTGGCAAAGCTTTCGGTGCTTTTTATACTCGCGGTTTAGATACTATTTTGATGGACAGGATTTAAGGTGATGATTCTACGCTCTTTGATTGTTTTTATGGCAGTGGCTTTTGCATCGAATGCCGCGATGAGCAAAGGATTGACGATTAATCCTTTTCCTAATCAGGCTGATAAGGACAAGCTTATTGTTTCTGCACCGCCCGAAAGTTTGTTGAGAGACCCTGATCCTTTGTTAGAGGAACAGGTGGCTGAAGAACCCCCAGAGGCTATGGAAGAGGCTGTGGTGGAGGTGGAGCCTGTGCCGGTGATTGATGTTGTGCCGGTAGAGATTATCGTTGACGAAGAAGCTGCGACAGAGGGAGCAGAGGATGTTGTCGCTGAGGAGGGTGTTGTTGCAGAAGAGGACGTTGCTGTGGATATTGTTCCTCCGGAAGTGCAGGAAGAAGAAATCGTAGAAAAGGCTGTTGAAGCCAAGGTGGATAGTGATATTTACACCTATACAATTTTTGGTCATGAAGTGCGTTTGCCCCGTCCGGTATTTCTGCAAAAGGGAGTGGACGAGGTTGAATTAGAGCCTTCTTCTCAGGAAGCGGAAACTCCACAAGTGCAAGCTGCTGAGGCTGAGGCTGAGACTGAGACTGAGACTGAGACTGAGACTGAGACTGAGACTGAGACTGAGACTGAGACTGAGACTGAGACTGAGACTGAGACTGAGACTGAGACTGAGACTGAGACTAAGATTGATGTGGATGCTGATCTTGTGGTTACTGAAAAAGACGATGTGGAAGTGGGGTCGCTTGCGGAAGTCGAGGCATCTTCGGCGCCTGTCGTGATAAAAGACATTACATTGTCACCCAAGCCAATCATCGTCGAAGAAAAAAAGCCGGAGCCTATTGCGACGCCTGCCGAAACCACGCTTGCAGAGGCTGTGCCCGCGGAAGTTATAAAAGAGCAAACAGTTGAGGCTCAACAATCGGAAGCTGTTTTAGAGCCAGCGGATGAAGATGTGATTATTATCGATGTTTTCGAGGATGATATTGCGCAGTTGGATATCTCTGTTCCATCTCAAAAGAAGGGGGCGGCTCTTGAAAATACCGAAGCTGTGGCCGTGCCAAAAGAGGTCACGGTTCACGTTGAGCCTAAGGTGGAGCCCAAGGACGTTCCTGCGCCGGTTGTTCGGGAGGTTGAGGTGATCAAAGAGGTTCCGGTTATTCAAGAAGTCGAGGTTGTTAAAGAGGTCCCTGTCATCCAGAAGGTTGAAGTGATCAAAGAGGTTCCCGTCATTGAAGAGATTCCCGTTTTCGTTGCGCCGAAGGTCTGGCGCGCCGTGCGTGGGGCGGATGTGCATGAAACATTGCGCTTTTGGTCCAATGATTCCGATGTTAATTTGATCTGGCGTTCGGATTGGGCGCTTTCTATTTATGATACGCTGGAAATACGTGGCTCCTATGAAGAGGCTGTACAAGCGCTTTTAGATCAATATAGCGGCGATAATAGCGGTATTGTCGGCACGCTTTATGTTGATCCGGATACTCGAAAACGTACATTGGTTATCGTTGATGAGGGCTGATGTCGTTATGCCCGCTTTTGTATGTTTTGAATAACTCTGGTGCTCTCTATTTATTTCTGTCAATGACTGGTGTATGCTTGTAGCTAGGATTCTATGAGAGGTTCTCTCTCGCCCTTGCCATTATCTATGGACGGTTCATATGCG
>JBFHFW010000209.1:0-2910 GCA_041583395.1 Alphaproteobacteria bacterium | reverse complement strand
TTTCAAAAACCCCATCATAAAATACGGCATCCGCACATTGAGCGCCGGAAAAATATCGGGGTACAAATCATGGCACCAATTAATATGCCGTCCCCCGCGAAAACGCCGCACAACCTGCCCTGCCACAGCCAAAAGCGGCGGGTCACTGAGTGTCACAAGTAAATGCGAGGGCGCAAGCCTCAGCGCCACCCATGTCATCTTGATCAACACCCACAAATACGCCCACGCACTGCTTGGCTTTTCAGCACCTTTCACACGGATCACACGAATAGCACCATCACGCTCCTGACTGGCACAACTGCCTGATGTCACCACCGTCACACGCCAGCCCTCACGCGCAAATTCCCGCGCTAAATCACGCAGCACCCGCCCCGTCGCGCCATGGGCGGGCGGGTAAACGCGGTTCATAAATAAAACAGACGGCCTGCGCATAAACTGCGGGTTCCTCGAAGGGCTGATTGTTCAAAAAAATGCTGTAGAGATTTTCTAGCGAACTTCGCGCCGCGTTTCAAGGACAGGCGCGCCTCCGGCGATGATTCCGGCGGGGATTAAAAGTAACAACAACCCAAAATCAAGCGACTTGAATGTCGCGTAAAGCAAAACATCAATCAAAAACGGCCCTGCCAGCGCCAAAGCCAGAACCTGATTTCGCCTGAGCTGCGCCCATAAAATCTGCGTTAATCCTACCAAATAAGCCAATACCAACGCCGCACCGACAAGCCCTGTTTTTAAAATCATGGAGGAAAATAAACTATGCGTAAAATTCACCCGCACCCCTGCCACAGCTGGTGATTCAAACGCGGTGCCCCAGCCCTGCCCGAACAGCAATACACTCCATGAGCCTCGCGCCTGCGCCCACACGCTGCGCCATTCCTCGACCCGCATATTAAAACCATGTTCCTGTGTCTTGCGGAAGAGCTGCTCGAACACCGCCCAGACATCACCACCGATTAGCAAAAATCCCGCGCCAAAAATCACGACCAAACCAAAACCGCGGGAGGGTCTATTCACCATCGCCAGCCCAATCAGCACCAATGTAAAGAGCACCACATAACCCAAACTTGCACGCTGTAATGTCAGTGCCATCGCCGCCAACGGCACCAAAGCCAGCACAGCTAAAACACTCACCTGCGGTAAAACGCGCAGCCAGTTTTTTTGCATCAAAAACCGCATCATTCCTGCAATACACAACGCGGCGCACAGTAATACAAAGGGCGAATTGGCTAGATAATAAAGCTCTTCTACCCCATTGGAATCAAATGCAAAAAATCCATAGACCTTGAACAAAGATCGCGCAGCCTGCACAAAACCAACACCGGCCGCCGCCCATAAAAACAATTTAAAACGATCCGAATCGTTCACAAATAAATCACTGGCAAAAAGGGCAAGCCCCATAAATAAAAACGGCACGACATCACGGACAATTAATCCTGTATCCTGCCCGTAAATGAGCCCCAAACATAACGGCACACTCAGCCCGTAAATCATCAATAGCGCCCCTGCGCCCTGCCATAAATTACGTGTTTTATGAACATGTAAAATCATCCGCCACGCGCCGGGCAATGCCACCACGCACAGCAACCCACCAATCACCGCTTCCACCAAGCCCGGATGATCCGGCGTCGGCGAACTTAAGACCGCATAAAGCCCCATCGCACCGATCAAGCACAAAAAGCGCAGCCTATCCATGCAGCGTGCTCCACCCCATCTTGATCGCCAGCACAAATAAAAACAGCGCGAAGAATTTGCGCAGTAACGAGACCGGCATCTTATAAGCCGCATGCGCGCCCACAGGCGCCATCATAAAACCAAATGGCACAATCAATGCCCAAGCCAGCACATTCACATACCCCAGCGAAAAAGGCGGCAAATCCGCACTCCCCCACCCGACAATCATATAGCCCAGCGTTGCAGGCACTGAAATCACCAGCCCCAGCGCCGAAGCCGTCCCCACCGCCTTATGCAGGGGCACATGATAAAAACTCATATAGGGCACGCTCATCGTCGCACCGCCAATCCCGATCAATGAAGACAGCGCCCCGATAACCACACCCGCGATGGATGACGACGGCAAAGAAGGCATATGATAACTTCCCTCCAGCGCAGCCAGCTTTTTCGCCGGATTAAACCACATCATCGCGGCTAGAATAACCAGCATACAGGCAAAGAAAACTTGCAGAAAATGGCTGGAGACCTGCCCGACGATAACGGCAGCGATCATCGTCCCGAGCACAATTCCTGCACCGATCCGCCGCACCAGAGCCATCTGCACACCGCCTTTACGATAATGCGCACGCGCCGAAGAAAAACCCGTACACACAATAATCGCCATTGATGTCCCCAAACACACATGCATTAAATGCGCCCCGACAAAACCCATATGCGTAAAAACCGCATGCAAGCCAATGACCAAAATCGCACCGCTTCCGATACCCAAAAGCCCCGCCAAAAAGCCGGACACGCAGCCCAAACCAATCAGCAAAAACACCACCATCATGATATCCGGATCAAAAGCCATTTATGAATTACCTCAGGAAAATACACATGTACTCAGCATATAGTCAAAAGAATGTGAAACGAAATCAATTTTATAATGATTGTTTTTCAAATACTTACAGGCTACTCAGCCTCTAAAATCCTACCAACACCCCGCCCTTAAATCTTTTTTAATAATTATAGCGCATGATTAAACCAATCCTGACAGGGCGTGATCAAAAAATGATCATCAAATGCAGGATAAAAAAGGTTAAAAAACAAAGGAAAACCAACGGCTAACGCCGGATAAAAGGAGTGAAGAGACCATGCAAGTAAATGTGAAACAATTTTTAGAAGAGTCCGGTATTACCGAACCATTCTACCCCGGCAAGCGCCTTGTCCATGCGCTACGTCAGGAGGGAGAATTCAAAAGCC
>JBFHFW010000208.1:0-2952 GCA_041583395.1 Alphaproteobacteria bacterium | reverse complement strand
TGTGTATTGATGCTCAAAGGATAAAAGGGTAAAAAGCATCATGGCACATATTTTATTAGCCGAAGATGATAGCTCCATGTGCCGCTTTTTGGCAATGGCGCTTGAGCGTGCCGGTCACACTGTGCACGCCGCCAAAGACGGCCTCAGCGCCCTTTCCGCACTCGAAGAAAGTCAGGATTACGACCTTCTCCTTACGGATATTGTTATGCCCGGTATTGACGGGATCGAGCTTTCCCAGCGCGTCTCCAAAATTTGCCCTGAAATCAAGGTGATGTTCATCACCGGATTTGCAGCCGTTGCCATGGGCAATAGCAATCCCGAGAAAAACAGCGCAAAAGTCCTCTCGAAACCCTTCCACCTCAATGATCTGGTCAATCAGGTCGACCGCCTGCTTGCGGCATAAACCTGCTCTTTTCACAGCACGTTAACCAGCTCTTAAGAGTTCACTCATATACTGATTTCACAAGCGCTACCAACAGCGATCATATGAGGGATAAAAATGAGTGAAGAAACACATATAACAGAACCAGAAGATTACTCCCCTTCAGGTCTTTTGGCATTGCACCACCTGAATAATGAACAAATTACCGAGCTACAATCCATGCTTGGTAATGATCCCGACGACGGAATTTTTGATAAAGACCTCGCCAAAAAAGTTCTAGAATATTATGAACTCAACCCAATGGATGCTAAGGATATTGGACAATTTGCAAAAGACCGCCTCACCGAATTCGGATTACTCGAAGAACTGAAAAAAATAGGGGGCGAATACAACGATATAATCAACAAGGCACCAAATGCGAGCCTCCTTCAACTCAATAAAGAGTTCTCTCTAGTCTGCGAGCCATATGCCGACATTCGCAAAGCCCCTGAATGCAGCGCGCATTTTACAATCGCAGCCAATACTCCTGAATTTATCAGAGCACCCGAAGCCACAAACAGTCACAGTTTCACGCCCTCGGCTTAAAACAGAATAAAATACTTGATTGCCCGCGCGAAGTTGCGTACAAAACTTCTGACTATCGCACGTGTGGGCGGTTAGCTCAGCGGTAGAGCACTTGCTCGACACGCAAGGGGTCACTGGTTCAATCCCAGTACCGCCCACCATTTTCACTTTTCACTGACATTCATTTACATTCGCCAAAGACCTTGATATAAAAGGGACACAAGGAATGGAGACTTCATAAACGCTCGCTATTGACCACCTATATTTGGGGGTAATCGGAATAAAAAAGGGGTAACAATGGGGGTAATCTAAAAATGTGTGGGGGTAACGCGTGAAATTAAACGATAAACTCTTCAATTGTCATTAATTCTGGGATCATGTGAACATATTTCCTTTCATGGTTGTTTGTGCGATTTCTCGCGGTTGCAAACCATTAAAGCCTCAATTGTTTGCTTCTCGCCATCGTTACCTTTTATATTTACTGCCAAAGTTGGAAACGACCCAAAGGACGCGCCAGAATCGATAAGAAAGTTTATATTTTTATCGTAAATATCATTAATATTAATTTGCGCATTCATACAAGCCCCCTCATTTCTTTATTTATATTCAGCTCTAAGCTTTTCACGTAACTTTGATATCCTATGAAAATTATCTAATAGCACTTTTTCTTCATTACCTTTTAGAGGTAAATTTTGAAGTGAATAAAATTCTGATCTGACAATATCAAAAATACGCATATTTTCTTTATTCTCCTCACCTAAAGCACGCTCCATTGCCCACAATCCAACGCGAGCAGCCTCTTCGGATAAAGCTGGATCAGGAAACCAGTAAGGGTATCCAAGGCGCTCATTGCCATCAATTGATATGCCCATTACGCTTTCCACTTTAATTGTTAATTCGCCTTGGATCGCGTCATACCTTCCTTTAGGACTCTTCTCTAAAACTGCTACTTGCTGATTACCTCCACGTAGCCATAATTTTAAAAAACCGGCAGCAAGCCGTGGATACAAATTTTTTCTATTCTGATTAGCAGCGACACGCGCTTCTGTTGCTTCCGTTAGATCAATTTCACCTAGAACATGGCGCTTAATGTCATGCCACATTGGTTGGTAAAAATCCCCGCCACCAGTACTTTGGCCTGAGTTCTTTTTGATTTCAGTCCTAATGTCTTTCCTAAGTTCTAATATAAGAACGTTATTTGGCATGTACATTAATCTTAGAAGCTTATTTAGATGTATTATATTTATAGACATGCATCACATCCTTTCTTTATGAACCACTTCTATTTTGCGACTACCTTAATCGCTATAATTTTTTCCATTAATATTGATATTAGAATTGTTGTTTGAGCTGTTGTTGATATTGATAGCCGTACCGCCATTTGTAGCGACTATCCTATTATCAATCATTGTTGTGTTTACTGTAGAAGTTGCTGTGGAGTTACCCATGCTTGAAATAGCTATAGTGTTGCCGTTTGTTTGGGGCTGCGTATAGGAGGCCATTGGAGGAAATGTCACGCTTGAGCTTTCTGATTTCGAAATCAGGGCTACTATAACCGCAAAGACACCAGCGATAAGTGCCAGAACTAATTGTTGTTTAAAGTTTAAATTCATGGTTGTGATAATAATGACAACTCACGTGAAAGTCATTATATTTATTCAAAACAACCACATGAAGAGAATCTTTCAAGAGTCTTCCCTCTTCTTTCGCGATTAAAACATACCTGCGTCTGATACAATATCATGCACATTCACTGGAAATAACGCCTTTACAAGGCGTTAATATAGCTTTGCAGAAAAAAGAGGTGATATTCTCGTTCAGACGCGATATAATCTCGGGATAAGATCCTGCGTCAAGATTCCCTCTTAACTGTATATTCAGGCCCATGAAAAATATTTTATCCGTACTTGTTATATTAACCCTCGCATTAACCACAGGTTTTTGGCAAAAAGCAAATGCGCAAGATAGCGCCCAAGAGCTGCCGATTATAACAACGACAACGACAG
>JBFHFW010000207.1:0-2965 GCA_041583395.1 Alphaproteobacteria bacterium | reverse complement strand
GCGGAGCTTCGTTTCGCAATGTGTTTTTAGCGCTATGCCACGTTCATAAGAGGAAATGGAGCTTTCCAAAGGGGCTTCGCCGCTTTCCAGATTGCGGACAATTCCCTCAAGCTCATTCAAGGCATCTTCAAAACTTAATGTGTGTATGTTTTCACTCATGGAGACGCAGTGTACGCGAGGTTCAAGCTAAACTCAAGACGAGAATAACGGCTTAGTCTATCAATCCCAGTCGCTGCTCTAAAGCGCTGCAAAGCATATGCCCGATGGTGATATGCATTTCTTGGATGCGGTCGGTTCTGTCCGAAGGAATAACGAGTAGGTGATCGCAAACGCTGTTCATCTTCCCGCCGTCTTTGCCTGAAAAACCAACTGTCGTAATATTCATATCTTGAGCGACTTTTAAGGCTTTCAGGACATTAGCTGAATTGCCCGAGGTGCTTAAGCCCAATGCAACATCGCCTGCTTTGCCAATGGCTTCGATCTGGCGTGAGAAAATAGACTCAAAACCGTAATCATTTCCTGCCGCGGTCAGTGTTGATGTGTCGGTTGTTAAGGCAATGCCCGCGATAGGCTTGCGATCTTGCACATAGCGTACGGATAGCTCGGTGGCTAAATGTTGTGCATCGGACGCCGAGCCGCCATTGCCGAAGAACATGATTTTATTGCCCTGTTCAATGGCCGTCACACAGGCATCAAGCATGGACGAGAACGCGCTTTCCAAGGCAGTGAAGGTTTTTTCAAAGGCTTCTTGGTGAGAGGCACGTTCTGCATTCCAGAATTGGTTGAGGTCAAAATTGCTCATGGTGTTTGCTCGTCAGTTGTCGGTGGAGGTGTTTGCGCTTCTATTTCTGCGCGGTTATAAGCCAGCTGTTCGTCGGTTAGTTGGAACCCTATCAGGATTTTATAGTTTTTTGCGGTTAATTTTGATGATACGGGGATGATCTGGCTGATGCCTTCGTAATAGGTCATATCGTGTTTATCAAGCAAGAAGGTCATAGAAGCGGCAAAAACTTCTTTTGCAATAACTTCCCCCCACGGATTTATGATCGCGATGAAATAGGGGTAGGAGAAAAAAGGTTTTTCAATGCTATGATTGCGTCCCTTAGGGCCGAGCGCTGCTTCAAAAGCCAGTTTGATGTCAACACTTACTTCTTTGTTTTTATAAGTGCAAGAGGTCTGGATATTGGACAGTTTAACATGGGATGCTAGATTTTTGGATTTTGTATCCGTGGTATTGCCAAAATCGCTGAGTGTTGAAAGCTCGTAGGGGATTTCCACCCCGGGACACGTTTCAGCCATGGCAACAGGGGATGCCATCATAAGACCAAGCGCTAAAATCAGGTGCTTTAGGTGTTTCATTTATATTTTCCGAGTGCTAAAACAGGGCTCAATTAAAACGATGTGATTATACAGATAGAAGATGAGTAAACAACCATTAACAATATTGTTGGCTGCGCCGCGTGGGTTTTGTGCGGGTGTTGACCGTGCGATCCAGATTGTCGAGATGGCGTTGGAGAAATATGGCGCGCCGGTCTATGTGCGTCATGAGATCGTACATAATAAATTCGTGGTTGATAATTTGAAGGCCAAGGGTGCTGTATTTGTCGAGGGCTTGGGCGAGATTCCCGATGACGGGCAGCCGGTGATTTTCTCGGCGCATGGCGTGCCTAAAAGAGTGCCAGAAGCGGCCGAAGAACGTCAGATGTTTTATATCGATGCGACATGTCCTTTGGTGAGTAAAGTTCACCGCGAAGCAGAGCGTTATTATAAGCAAGGGCTGCAAATTGTTCTCATCGGTCATGCAGGTCACCCCGAGGTGATCGGCACCATGGGGCAGTTGCCTGAAGGGGCGGTGAAGTTGGTGGAAACGATTGATGATGTTGCGGCATTAAAGATCGATGATCCGGAAAGGCTGGCTTATTGTACGCAAACGACGCTCAGTGTTGATGATACAGCTTCTATTGTAGCGGCGCTTAAAGAACGTTTTCCTTCGGTCAGTGATCCGCGCAAAGAAGATATCTGTTATGCCACCACCAATCGCCAAGCCGCGGTTAAGGCGATTGCCGAGCGCAGTGATGCGATGATTGTAATCGGTGCGCCCAATTCTTCGAACTCTAATCGTTTGGTTGAAGTGGCGGGGCTTTATGGCTGTGAAAAAGCGATGTTGGTTCAACGTGCTGCCGATATTGATTGGAGCTGGCTGGAGGGTGTTAAGACGCTTGGCTTATCAGCAGGCGCTTCGGCACCGGAAGTATTGGTGGATGAAGTGATAGCAAAAGCACGCGAACATTTTGAAGTCTCCCTTGAAGAGGTGGCAATTACCCAAGAAAATACCAAGTTTAAAGTGCCAAGTGTTTTAACGGCGTAGGGAATAGGGGATGTCTCAATCCATTAAAATTTATACAGATGGCGCGTGTAGTGGAAATCCCGGACCTGGTGGTTGGGGTGTGCTGATGATCTGGGGTGAGCATGAAAAAGAGCTTTGTGGTGGTGAGTCCGGTACCACCAATAACCGTATGGAGATGATGGCGGTCATTCAGGCACTTGATGCTGTAAAGAACAAGGCTGTGCCGATTGATCTTTATACGGATAGCAAATATGTGATGGACGGCATTAATGAGTGGCTGGCGGGCTGGAAGGCACGTGGCTGGAAAACGGCAGCGAAGAAGCCCGTTAAGAATCAGGATCTATGGATGTTAATAGATTCGGCTGTTTCGGAGCATAATGTTACTTTTCACTGGGTCAAAGGGCATAATGGCCATCCGGAAAATGAACGCGCGGATGAGCTTGCAAGGCGCGGAATTACTATGATTTAGCCGATGGCTGTGGATAAAAAATACAGTAAAATCCTAAATTAATATCTCGTTAAGACTTTCAGATCACTCTGGAGGTAACAGGGGCGATTATTCCTTGGTTCACACAACCCGTTAAGGAGATCTGATCATGAAGACTTTATTTGAAACCG
>JBFHFW010000206.1:0-2967 GCA_041583395.1 Alphaproteobacteria bacterium | reverse complement strand
TGATCTGCTAAATATCCGCCTGACCTCATTTACGGAGCGGCCGTGGCGGAATTGGTAGACGCGCAGCGTTGAGGTCGCTGTGGGAGTAAATCCCGTGGAAGTTCGAGTCTTCTCGGCCGCACCATATCTCTTTCAACAATTGAAGACTAACGAATAAGAACATTTGGTAAATCGCCAACCAACCCTGCTACCTTCTGATCACGGCCTTTTGATTTCTCTAGATTGGCTAATTGTTGCTCGACAAGGGATATATCCAATGGATTAAACACACCCTCACCATAATGATAAACCTCAGTCCCATCTAAAATACGGCGCGCAGTATCCTCTGGATCGTCTCTCATCTTTTTCAAGCGCTCCAAATCCTCATCATTTGTTAAAAATCCAAGCTCAACCAAAGCCCCGACATAATGGCGAGGATCTTTCCCCAATCGTTCCGTCAACTCTTCGTAATGCGTTATCATATCCGCATCCG
The DNA here is from genome assembly GCA_041583395.1 of Alphaproteobacteria bacterium. GTDB lineage: Bacteria > Pseudomonadota > Alphaproteobacteria > Micavibrionales > Micavibrionaceae > UBA6929. The sequence goes on along the minus strand of JBFHFW010000206.1, from coordinate 2,495 downwards.
AGGAATGCATCGTTCTCTGGAATGACGTTTCGGAATTAAGTTCTCCCAAAAGTGAACTGGCAAAGCTGGCAGAATGCTCGCTCGCAGGGTTATGCCCGATATCAACTTTGCCATTATTGTTATCTTTGGCGCCCGCAAAAGTTTCCGGGCCTTTTGCCGTATGATGCCCTGCATTCGCATGCAGTGAAATAAAGAAAGAGTTGCTGTATCCCAAAGCATCCGGCGCTACATGACCAAAGACAGCGCGCGCTGTCACATGATCAATATTTCTGTCCGGCCCCAAATAATGAGAAGAGTTGTAACGGAATATCTCCCCCGGATTACGCGTAAAGATAACATCATAACCCGCAGCCGTCGCTTGTCTGGCCAATTTCACCCCGACAGGATCGGAAACCCCTGTCTCATAAAGGGAACCATCAGCAGATGCACGCCCCGCATCAACAATGGTTTCTCTCTCTCCCGTTTCCTTGTCTATAATAAAATTTCTATCTTTGTCTTCTTTATATTTCTCAACCCCATGACCAAGATCAATAACAATTAATCCCTTACTATTAACAGCCTGCTTCAAGCTTAAATCCAGCTTTCCCGTATCAACAGATTGCCAGATTTTATCAATGATGCCGTAATCATCCCCCCTCGCATAACTACCATCCTCTGTTTCTTTCATGCCGATAACGCGCCCATGCCCGTAGATTTGTCCTGTGAGGCTATGATACCTAATCATGGCATTAAACACGGCTGCAGGATTGGCAGGCGGCTTATAAAAACGATTTTGCTCGTTTAGATCAGCCTTCCTTTCTTTTTCCCAGAAATCCTGTATTTCTATGTATCGTTTCTCAATCCCCCCTAGTAAAAGAGCTGATTGATCATCAGGCAGTCCCATATGACGAATTTCTGTTTGCACCTGACGGTAGGCATTATCCAGCAAATCATCTTCTATCCCATCTCTATTGGGATAATATCTCCTTACGACTTGCTCTGTGTTTGCCTGCTCCTCTGAAATCTCGTCAACAGAGCCTTGATCTGCCTGATCATCACCACCAGAAACATCCGGATTTGAAGTCATAATAGGTTCTGGACGCGGCACAACGCCAATAACCACGTCAGCCTCTGCTGCTGGTTCTGCTGCTGGCTCTGGCGCGGCTGGCTCCGGTGCTGCTGGCTCTGGTGCTGCTGGCTTAGGAACAAGATGATCCAGGCGGTTATTTGTCAGATCCGTAAATTCAAATAGCCCCGTTCGTAAAGCAATAGGCGTTTGTAATTCAGCCCTAGACAATACATCCGGCGCGGCATCATCACCAACCAAACGCATCTGAGTCCGTCCATTTTCCTCAAAAACGCGCAATCGATAACGGATATCATCATCAACCCAAAAATCTGTCTGTACATTTAAAAGCACGCCGGCCTGAGGATCGAAATCCGGCGAATTTCTCATATGGGACATCAGATTGTCCAAATAAGGCGTTGCGCCCATATCACTGAAGACAGGAACTTTATCAAAATAAGAGGCAGCCTCAGGGTTTTCATTAAAATATTGTGTGATATCACGGCGGATAAGCCCATGCTCTGGATGAACGAGCGTAATGGTCATGCTACCATCTTTTGCGATATCCAAAACGCCCAGATGTGCGGCATCAGGATCATCTTTAACACTGTCCGCCCAAGCTCTATCCTTATCACGCAAAGAAACATCCTTGATACCATGTGTTTGTTCCTCGGTCGTGAGTATAATACTTTTTCCATCACGGCCTATCTTCGCACTGGCAACGGCCTCGTCACTCACCCCTTCGGGACGGTTATAATACACGCGGCCATTTTCTCTATAAGTCTCAACGGTCAGTGTTTCTTCTTCAAAAGTCAAAGCATCATGATCAAATCCCGATTGCACATTGAAATTAGAAGAAAGTGGTTTGATTTCTGCCTTAACCGGAGAATCAATATCCTGAACGAGTGACATTTTTGGTTCTTCCAATACAGCAAGGCGCGCTTTGGTCTTATCCATATAGTCAATCACGGCAAAGCTTGTACGTAATCCCTTAATGCCATCCACCCTCAAACTCTCGCCATTTTGGTCTTTTGCACCATAAATATTCAAGGCAACTTGAGCACTCATGATCTGATCAGAGCCTCCAGACTGAAGGGCATGTAACACGTTATGACGTATATCCTTGATAAAACCCGCATCATTTTGCAAACGCTCTAAAAGATCAGCGTGAATGTCTGCTAGGGTTGCCCCCTCTTCCAAATGTGGTGCACGCTGCGCAATATAAGCCTTCAAGGCGCTTTGAGTATTCGGGCCATCTATACCGTCAATACCCAATGATGCGATCCCTGCCAGACTTAAAATTGCCTGCACCTCTGCAATTGGTGAGTGTCTGTACTGTTCCTTTAAGTCCGTATTGGCCATTTTACCTTTGTTTAAATAAGTAAATCCGTAAATTCACCCTCATTAAACAAGGCAAAGATTAATTTTTTATGAAATAGAAGAATATTTC
>JBFHFW010000205.1:0-2969 GCA_041583395.1 Alphaproteobacteria bacterium | reverse complement strand
TTGGAGAGCACGGCGAGTATTGTATCTGATCGTGTGAATAAGGTCGGGTATTCCGCTTTATCGCCGCGCACAGATCGTGAATTGGCTAAGAAATGGTGTGATTTTGTGCATTATGATCTTGAAGTCTTTCACACTAAATCCCATACCGGTGCGCCGGTTTATCACACGGATTGTGTGATGTGGGTCGGCACAACTTTGGCGGGGGTGTGTAGTGAGGCAATCGTTGAAGAAGACCGCGGGCGTGTGCTTGATCGTCTTAAAGACAGCCATGCGGTTGTTGAATTTACGATGGATCAGCTCGCGAGTTTCTGTGGCAATGCGCTGGAGGTACGTGGTGCCAATAACCGCCCGATGCTGGCGATGAGTGAAAAGGCCTATAAAGCACTCACGCCCCATCAGGAGGATTTGATTTTGGAGCATTTTGACAAGATCATCCACGCGCCGCTAAATACGCTCGAGAAATATGGTGGTGGTTCGGCGCGCTGTATGCTGATGGAGCTGTTTTAGAGGCTCTTTGTTATTTAAGTTCCAGATGGGGTTTCAAGTCCATGGTTGAACATTTTACCTTTTGAAATTCGCGTGAATCATCGGGTTCAACCTCAAAGACATACCAAGGTTTACTTTGCCCTGTATTGGCGCTCCTTTGCCAAACAGCATCCCCGGGGAGGATGGGTTTTTCACCGCAATAGCCATCAACTTGTATGATTGCCTCAAAAACAGTGTCTTCCAACATGTTTATGCTGATCCAATGATTTGTACGATGTTGCACGCATGTTTGTGCATTGAAATGTTTTTTAAAATGTTGCTCTGCTTTTTTTCTTAATGGTTGTGACATATCGACCTCTTTGTTTCGTTTTTTATAGCGATCGTACATGCTATATGTCAATAAAAAACCACTTGAAACCATTTTTGTTGACGTGAATTATTTTTCATATTATACATACACCATGGATTTTGCCAAAATTTTTAATTTTATTGCCCCTCAGCAAAGAAAGCGTTCTTACAGCTTTCGTGCCGAGACATCTCAGGATATGCGTTATTTGGGTATTGCGCTGGGTGAGCTGTTCAGTGAGTTTGCAAAGGTCAGGAAAAGTTTTTCTATTGGATTAAATGGAGATCCTTCTACTGGAAAATCAACTATAGCGCTTGCTCTGTTCTTAGAGATTTCTGTTCAAGAGGGGGGAGTTAGTTCTCTTCCGGTCGATATTATTTTGAAGAAGAATTCTCGGAAAGTTGTATCTTGTAGAAACTCTATTTCTTCTGAATTTCAAGTCAGACTCTATGATTTAAGGGCTCAACCACGTACTTTTTTTGAAGATGGATCTTTTAAGGTGTTTTTAGATGAAATCCCAAAGCGAGAACGATCTGGTATTGATATTATTGAGCATTCGAATCTTTATAATTCTGTAGTTTGCTCGGATCAGAAGCCGGAAAAACCACGGGTAACTATTAAGATTAAAAAAGAGGGGTTTTTTGCAAATGAAACTGCTGCACGAATTGTTACAATTGATTTTGATGCAGATATCATGAATATCCCCTATATGGATGAAGTGTTTTTACCAGCTACCAGATTTTTGAGATTGAAGTATGACGCGGATAAAGACGTGCATTTAAACACAGCTGTACCCGTGCCTTTGCAATTGCAAGCCAATACATTCATTCTGGATTACGCGGCTTGAGCTTTTCCTTTTTTCAGCAATCCTTCTCTACGGAGTAACGCATCCGGATCGGCTTTGCGGCCGCGGAAGTTTTCGTAGAGTGTATTGGGGTGTTCGGAGCCACCTTTGGCAAGGATTTCATTTTTATAGCTTGTGGCTGTCTCTTGATCATACAGGCCGCAGGATAAGAAAACCTCGAACGTATCGGCGTCCAGAACTTCTGCCCATTTATAGCTGTAATAGCCTGCGCTATAGCCGCCCGCAAAGATATGGGAGAAGCTTGTTGAGGTTGGCCCTGCGAGGCGCGGGAAGAGGGAAGTGTCGGCTGTTTCGGCATCTTCGAACTCGGCCACGTCACTAATGCCGCTTGGGTCTTGGGAGTGCCATGCCATATCAAGTGTGCCTAAGCCCACTTGGCGCAGTCCTGCCCAGCCGCCCATAAAGTTTTTGGCGGCGCGGAGTTTATCGATCAGCGCTTGCGGGATGGCTTCACCGGTTTTGAAATGCGTGGCGAACAGATCAAGCGTTTCTTTCTCGTAACACCAGTTTTCCTGCAGCTGTGAGGGAAGCTCGACAAAGTCCCACATCACGCTTGTACCCGCCAGTGAACGGTATGTGACGTCAGACAACAAAGCATGAATAGCATGTCCCATTTCATGGAACAGCGTTGTGACCTCGCCATGGGTGATCAGTGAAGGTTTATCCGCTGTGGGCTTGGTGAAATTGCAGACAATGGCCACAACGGGGCGTTCGATTTCGCCGCGGAAGAGCCCTTGATTGCGGTAGCTTGTCTTCCATGCGCCGCTTTTCTTGCCTTTGCGCGGGAAAAAATCGGCATAGAGTGTGCCGATAAAGCTGTCATCGCTTTGATTGTAAAGGTCAAAGCTTTTAACGTCTTTGTGCCATGTCGGATAAGCGGTATTTTCCTTGAAGGTGATGCCGAAAAGCTTGGTGAAATGGGTGAAGCAGCCCTCGAGAACTTTGTCCAGTTGGAAATAGGGACGTAGATCCTCGGAAGAGAAGTCAAACATCTTTTGCTTTAGTTTCTCGGCGTAATACCCAACATCCCATGGCTGGAGATCCATGAGGCCGTCTGTTTCCTCGGCAAAATCGCGCAGCATTTTAAGGTCTTTTTCGGCGGCGGGTTTATAGGTCTTTTTCAGTTTTTCGAGGAAGTTATGCACGGTTTCGGGTGTCTCAGCCATGCGCTCTTCAAGCACATAATCCGCATGGGTGTCATAGCCCAGCAGTTGTGCGCGCTCATGTTTAAGGTTTACGATTTTAAGCACATTGTCGCAGTTATCAAAATCA
>JBFHFW010000204.1:0-2984 GCA_041583395.1 Alphaproteobacteria bacterium | reverse complement strand
GCAATTTTAGCCGTTTCCACTTCACGACCGGGGCAAGGCTTGATCTCTAGATTAAGACCAAGGTCACGCTCGATAATCACCTCAATGGCTTCTTCAAGTGTAGGGATTTTGACGCCGCTAAAGCTATCGGCAAAGTGATAGCCTGCCTCTAGCTGACGTATCTCTTCATAAGTTTTTTCCGCGACAGGACCAGAGCCATTTGTTGTACGATCTAAATCCTCATCGTGAAAAATAATAGGCACACCGTCTTTGGTCAGCTTCACATCAAGCTCAACCCATTTAATACCCATATCAGCGGCCGTGTGAATGGCTTCGAGTGTGTTTTCCGGTGCGTAACCCGCTGCACCACGATGACCAATGACTTGAGGAATTTTGATTTTTTTCATGTTTTGATATCCTAATAAAAAAGCCGGAAACCCAAATTACAGGATTTCCGGCTGTGTTTATAGACTAAAAATGCTGATTAGGCAGCGTCTTCTTCGTCGTCCTTGATTTCTTCACCAGTTTCCTGATCAACGCGCTTCATGGAAAGCTTCACTTTGCCGCGGTCATCAACGCCGATGCAAAGCACTTTAACCAGATCACCTTCATTGACGATATCTGTTGTTTGTGCAACGCGGTGATCGGCAAGTTCAGAAATATGAACAAGGCCGTCACGTGATCCCATAAAGTTTACAAATGCACCGAAATCAACACATTTCACAACTTTACCTTCATAGATAACGCCGACTTCAGGCTCGGCCACGATGTCGTTGATCATCTTGAGGGCTTTATCAATAGCTTCCTGATCTGACGCTGCGATTTTGACTGTGCCATCATCTTCGATATCGATCTTGGTTTGTGTGACTTCGATCATTTCACGGATTACTTTACCGCCTGTGCCAATCACTTCACGGATTTTATCCGTCGGGATCTGGATAGAGACGATCTGTGGCGCATGACGGTTAAGCTCTTCACGGGATTCGCTAATCGCTTTATTCATCTCGCCAAGAATGTGCAGACGGCCTTCTTTGGCTTGTTCCAGTGCCACTGTCATGATCTCTTCGGTGATGGAAGTAATCTTGATGTCCATTTGAAGGGCTGTGATACCGTTTTCAGAACCAGCAACCTTAAAGTCCATATCGCCCAAGTGATCTTCATCACCAAGGATATCGGATAGAACGGCAAACTCATCGCCTTCTTTAATCAGACCCATGGCAATACCGGCTACGGGGCGTTTCAAAGGCACACCCGCATCCATCATCGCCAAAGATGATCCACAAACAGAAGCCATAGAGCTGGAGCCGTTTGATTCAGTGATCTCTGACACGTTACGAATGGTGTATGGGAACTCTTCAGCGCTTGGCAGCAAAGGATGGATGGCACGCCATGCAAGCTTACCGTGGCCAATTTCACGACGACCCGGAGGTCCCATGCGACCCGCTTCACCCACAGAATATGGAGGGAAGTTATAGTGCAGCATAAAGCGCTCACGTGTTTCACCTTCAAGGCGATCCATGATTTGCTCGTCCTGACCAGTGCCGAGTGTTGTTACAACAAGGGCTTGTGTTTCGCCACGTGTAAACAGCGCGGAGCCATGTGTGCGTGGTAAAATACCAACTTCGGATACAATCGGACGCACAGTCTTTGTATCGCGTCCATCAATGCGGCCACCTGTCTTTAGGATAGACCCACGAACAACGTCGGATTCCAAAGACTTGAATTTCGCAGTAATCACAGATGCGTTAATGCCGTTTTCTTCATTAGTGAAAGCTTCAATCGCTGCATCACGCACCGCACCAACAGCCGCTTGACGCTCAAGCTTATTTGTAATGGTGTAGGCTTTTTCAACATCTTTGGCGTATTTCTTGGCCATATCTTCGCCAAGCTTTACAATCGCAGCCGGTGTTTCAGGAACATCCCACATATCTTTGGCGCACATCTCGGCCAGATCAATAATGCCTTCGATCACGCTTTGGTAAGCTTTATGACCTGCGGCAACCGCGCCCAGCATAACTTCTTCGGAAAGCTCTTGTGCTTCGGACTCAACCATCAAAACGCCATCGCGCGTACCGGCAACAACCAGATCAAGATCGGTTTCACCAACATCATACATCGCAGGGTTGATCAGATACTCACCATCTTTGTAGCACACGCGTGCACCACCAATCGGCCCCATAAACGGAATACCGGAGATTGTCAGCGCTGCAGAACAACCAACCATGGCAACAATATCCGGATCATTCTCCAGATCATGAGAGATCACAGTTGCAACAACTTGCACCTCATTCAAGAACCCTTTGGGGAATAGCGGACGAATAGGGCGGTCAATTAAGCGTGAAACAAGTGTTTCTTTTTCGCTTGGGCGCGCTTCGCGTTTGAAGAAACCACCGGGGATTTTACCAGCAGAATATGTTTTTTCCTGATAGTGAACAGAAAGCGGGAAGAAATCCTGACCTTCTTTAACGGATTTTGCACCTGTTACGGCACAAAGTACGCTTGTCTCACCCATTGTCGCGATAACGCAACCATCGGCTTGACGTGCAATTTTACCGGTTTCCAGCGTGAGCGTTTTACCAGCAAAATCAATTTCTTTTTTATAGATATTAAACATTCAGTTTAACCTTTCATATGTGAATCAATACCTTCGCTAACCCAACGTTATGCGAAGATTCTATCATCGTTAAATTTTAAAATGAGAAGCTTTATCTCGCCTGATTGCGGCGGACAGCTAAAAGCACCAAGAAAAATGTTCTTAACAGTCAACCGAAAGCAGATACCAAATCAGCACCTCAGTTCGTGTCTAGATATGACATGATCCAAGGGATAAGTCAAAATATTGTTTAATCTTGATATAAAAAATGGCTTGTGGCAATTTGCGTGTTCTATTCAGGAAAGGGAGAGCTATGGCTGGAATAATTGTGAGTGATGGTGGCAGAAGAGTGCGGGGCACTGTGGAAGGAGATAAAATCAGTCAAGTCTTTGATTTTAGGGCTACAGGGCAG
>JBFHFW010000203.1:0-2985 GCA_041583395.1 Alphaproteobacteria bacterium | reverse complement strand
GTGCTTTAACACGCTCGTATTCTGTGGGCGGTATCACGGAACGCGTCCTCTCTTCTCTTCACATGACTGATATGAGTTGCTATATAGGGGTAATATGGCATAAAAACATGCGATTGAAAGGCATACGCCAACAATCAACACTATGGTATGCGCCCTTCGGACTGTAAAAATATTGGAGAACAAAAAATGAGCACGGCTTTTATCTTCCCCGGACAGGGATCACAATTTATCGGTATGGGGCAGGACTTAGCCGAAAATTACGCAGAGGCACGCGCCGTCTTCGAAGAAGTTGATGCAGCATTGGGGCAAAATTTAAGTGCTTTGATGTTTGCAGGTGAAGAGGCCGAGCTTAATCTCACCGAAAATACGCAGCCCGCTTTGATGGCTGTTTCCATGGCGGTGATGCGTGTGCTGGAGAGCAAAGGGATTAAGTTAGTTGATCATGCAAAATTTGTCGCCGGACACTCGCTGGGTGAGTATACAGCCCTCACTGCGGCAGGGGCTTTAACGCTGTCTGATTCTGCCAAGCTCCTGAAACTGCGCGGGCAAGCGATGCAACGCGCTGTTCCCGTGGGCGAGGGTGCAATGGCGGCGATCTTAGGGCTGGATTTCGAAGACGTTCAAAATATCGCCACTGAGGCAGGTTGCCAAGCCGCCAATGATAACTCCGTCGGTCAGGTCGTGGTCAGCGGTCATAAGGCTTCTGTTGAGGCCGCGGTAGCGTTGGCTTCTGATCGTGGGGCAAAGCGTGCTGTGCTTCTCCCCGTGAGTGCGCCGTTCCATTGTACCCTCATGCAGCCTGCGGCTGATGAAATGAAAGCTGCCCTTGCTGACGCCATGATTTACGAGCCATGCGTGCCCGTGGTGGCCAATGTGACGGCTGCCGCAATTTACTCGCCCGATCAAATCCGTGAGCTTTTGGTCGCACAAGTCACAGGCATGGTGCGCTGGCGCGAATCCGTTCTTTGGATGGGGGAGCAAGGCGTTGATAACATGGTTGAGCTAGGCGCTGGTAAAGTCCTAAGCGGCCTTGTGCGCCGCATTGACCGCAACATTGCGTGTGAAAGCATCGGCACGGTCGAGCAGATTGAGGGATTTAAGATTTAATCCTGTACGTTTATCAAGAAATTATAGAGGGAACATCTGAAGAGCTTTAATGTACCAGTTTGGTTCTTCAGTATTTTTTTCTGCATGCTTCTCGTTTAAATCTGTACGGAGTTTTGCCCGCACCGGTAATACATTCAAAATATTTCCGTCTTTATGCACGTATTCAATTGTACCATCATAATCAAACTGAACAGTGCTTACAAAGTTTTGAGAGCTTTCAACAGGATGTTGTGAACATGAGAAAAATCTTTCTGTAGGGTATCCTTCCGGTGTCCACATATCCCGTTTTCTTTTATAGAGGTCATAAAAAGCCCCTTCTTCATTATAATCGTAAAGGTTATCGGGATTGAACTTCACGTTTTTAGGGTCTTCCAAGTGGCTAAATCCGCCAAGTATATCAATTGTCGGGATAAACCAGTTTTCCAGCTCTTTTTCTCGCCCCTCACGAATGGCTGTATAAATTTGCGCAGCACTTTCAAAATGGGCACCATCATGGTTAAACCAGTTTTTGAGTTCAGCCACATGCTGTACAGCCCTGTTAAAAGTTGTCCTTAAAATTTCTGGGTAGGAGTTTTGTAATTTTTTTGGTGAGACATAGATGTCGAAAACTTTTCCTAGGCTCACACCTTCAAGATCACTTGGCTCCCAGATACCCAAATAAATTCCTTCACCCTTAACCATCTGCCCAACTTTGTGGCTATGCTGAGTTAAGCGATTTACATGCGGCTCAATATCAAAACCAAGGTCTTCGAGCATATACGAACCTAGAAAAAGGTCGTCAGATTCATGATAACCAGAGTAAGTTGCTCGAATTCTATGGTCTTTTCGGTCACGTGAACTAATTATGGTGTTATATATGGTCATTTTTCTGAAGCCTTAATGATAAAAAAATTATAGAAATGCTCTACCATGGTTGCATTTATTAGGTCAATAGCCAAGGGCTCTTTTATGTCTATTATTTACTCCCCCAAAAAGCCACCCGATTGCATATTCCACAGGCGGGCATAGGTGCCGTTTTTGGCGAGGAGTTCGTCGTGGGTGCCGGTCTCGACAATTTTGCCTTGATCCATCACGATCAGGCGATCCAGATGTGCAATAGTTGAAAGACGGTGTGCAATCGCGATCACGGTTTTGCCGTCCATCAGGGTTTCGAACGAAGCCTGCACCAGCTTTTCACTTTCACTGTCCAGCGCAGATGTTGCTTCATCCAGCACCAAGATCGGCGCATCTTTTAACAATGCGCGGGCAATGGCGATGCGTTGGCGCTGCCCGCCCGAAAGCTTGACCCCGCGCTCGCCGACAAAAGTATCATAGCCTTGCGGTAATACGGCAATAAATTCATGGGCATGGGCAGCCTTGGCAGCGGCAATCACCTCTTCATCACTGGCCTCCAACCGCCCGTCACGAATATTATCCATGAGGCTAGCCTGAAACAGCGTGGTATCTTGCGGGATCAACGCAATATTGGCGCGCAGGCTCCCGGCGTTTACATCATAGATATTTTGCCCGTCAATCGTGATATCCAGGTCTTGCTGCGCATCAAAACGCAGCAGCAAATTAACAAGGCTAGTCTTCCCCGCCCCCGATGGCCCGATCAGACCAATACGCTCCCCCGCTTTGATATGCAGGTTAAGCTTGTTAAAAATATGGTTTTGCCCGTCATAAGCGAATGTGATTTGGTTAAAATCAATCGCACCGTTTGTAACGGCAAGATCGGGCAGGTCATCATCCGTTGTACCGACCTCTTTAAAGTCATCATCTAAAGGCTTTACCGCAAAAAAATCAGTGTAATGTTGGGTGATTTTTAAAGACAGCTCGGCAAAGCGATTAAATGCCGTATCAAAGCGTTGCATGTATTGGAATAATGTGACTAACGTT
>JBFHFW010000202.1:0-3017 GCA_041583395.1 Alphaproteobacteria bacterium | reverse complement strand
TTCCGGATTATGACGCGGAGAAATTCCCTCGTTACGGAAGCATCTTCCGATCTCGAATACATCATCGGCAAGACCACCGACAACCAAACGCTTCAAATAAAGCTCCGGCGCAACACGTAAAAAGAAGTTTGTTTCCAATGCGTTATGCTCGGTTATAAAAGGCTTGGCTGAAGCGCCACCCATAATACCGTGCAGCATCGGTGTTTCAACCTCGATCGCGCCCATATCTTCCATTGTGCGGCGAATGGTTGATACAATTTTCGATCTGGTTCGTAGCGTATCGCGACTACCCTCGTTCATAATCAGATCCAGATAACGCTGGCGATAGCGCTGCTCGATATCGGACAGGCCGTGATATTTCTCCGGCAAAGGCAACATGGATTTTGTTACCATCGTAAGCTCGAGCGCTGCGACAGATAACTCTCCGCGCGGTGTGCGGCGAATTTTGCCCTCAACCCCGATAATATCGCCGATATCAAACATCTTGAGCTTTTCAAGCTCGGCCTCGGGCGTGCGGTCTTTGTGGCAGAAAATCTGGATGCGACCACTGGCATCGCGCAAATCAATAAACATCCCGTTATTACGCATCGCATGAACACGACCGGCAACACGCACAATATCATCCGTATCCGTCCCATCCGCCAGATCCGCATAGCGTTCCTGCAGCTCACCCGCGAGATCCGTGCGGTCAAAAACATGCGGATAGGCCTCCAGCCCCGCATCAATCAACGCCTGCAACTTGGCTTGCTTCGATGCCCGCAAATCCGTTTTTCCCTGTTGCTCATTGTTCGTTTCAGCCTGTGCCATGATTATTCTTGCCTATAAAAAATTAACGCCCCCGATCTTTACCTTTTAAGCGGCTAAAAATCAAGCAACCTCACGCAAATAACTTGACATAGCTTTAAGAAGTCTTTTAAAGTCCAAACCATGACAAATAGCAGCAACATCATTTTTACATTTAACTTAAGCGCTGTAGAGGATACAGAGCTTAAAATTTCTTGTCCTGAAGATGCGTCAATTTCTTTAACCGTTAACAAAACAGAAAGTAAGGAAAGTGAAGAATTAATATCCGTAGATAAAGTTCCCTTTGAGGAACTTTTAGTTGCCTTAAATGCTATGGCAGGATTCACGCATCCTGAATATCAGGTTGATGTAGAGCATACGAAAATGTTATTTGATGTTTCGGACTTACCATTAACTCAAAGAACAACAATTGAGTGTGTTTTAGAACCTAAGACTCCTTAAATGCCTGCCCCCCCAAATCCCCTTAACGCTTATGGTGTGAAAAATGAGAAGCGCTGTCGTCCTCCACTTCAACCTTAAAGCTAAAAACGAGACAACATTAGAACTCTCCTGCCCCGATGCGCCTGAACTTTATATATGTTTAGAAAAAAGTGACCTGAATATCGATTCAGATTTGCTAGATGATGAAGATCTTTACGAATTTTTTATTGCATTAATACATGAATTCACAAAAGCGCACTGCACCATGTATGATATTATAGATGAACGCACAATGATTGTTCTTGAAAACCCTGCCAACACCTTAAGAGAAGGTATCGGAATGAAGTGTGTTTTAGAACCTAAGGCTGCTTAAAAACTTTAAACCCCAGATCAGGAAAATCGAATTTCGGACGGTCATGCGCATCGCCTTTGTTGATCTCTATGTCCGGTGACCAGCGCGTCACAAACTCTTCTAGAACGGGGCGTTCGCGCTCCTCGGGTTGTGTGGATGGTGTTCCGATATATAAAAATCCTGCCACATAATCACGCGCATCCAGCCCCAAACGCGCTTTCACCGCATCATCATAGGCAATCCACTCGGTCAACCAAGTCGCGGCAAAACCACTGGCATGCGCCGCCAAAGAAATATTGTAGCACAGCGCTCCTGCGCTCAAAATCTGCTCCCACATTGGATGTTTGGAACGCCGTGCGCGGTGAATAACCGCCACCACCACAGGTGCGCGTAAAAAACGCTGCGCATCCTCAGGATCACCGGAAATTTCCGCAAAAATTTTACCTGCCTCTGCCCGTGCATCGCCCTCAAACACCATCAGGTAAAACGGGCAGAGCTTCCCGTGATCTGGCACACGCAAACCCGCCTCCAAGATGTCATCAAGCACATCCGGTGCAGGACCCGGCGCTGCAATATCCCCGATAAGAACACTCCGCCGCCCTTTCAAATACGCCAAAACATCATCATTTTTTAAACCGGCATGAACTGTCATTGAAAATCTCTCCTTGGGGCTTTATGCTGCCCGAACACTATAAGGCAATAAAACATGAATCAAAGCATTGAAAATCTTTTAAATGAAATCAAGACCGTCTGGAACGAAGGCTTTATGGGGATCGATATTGGTTCACTCATTATTGCACTCGGAATTTTGATGGTGTTTTTAGCGCTACGCGGTTTGATTGCAACGCTGATTTTAAAAAAACTCGACCTTTTTACCAAACGCACAAAAAATAATTTTGATGACCGCCTGACCGAGGCACTCACGCCGCCAGTCCGCTTTATTCCAGTTGCATTAGGAGTGTTCTTCGCAGGCCAATCGCTGGATCTTACGGATAAGGCCGCCGATTTTTCATCACAAATCAATCGCTCTTTGATTGCCTTTACTATCTTTTGGGCACTGCACCGCTCTGCCCTGCCGATCAGCATGGGACTTGGCCATCTGGAACGCCTCCTCTCCAAGGTTATGCTGCAATGGATAATTAAAACCTTTAAATTGCTGGTTATTTTCCTTGGCGCCTCCGTCATTCTGGAGATTTGGGGCATTGCTGTCGCACCTCTCCTCGCGGGTCTTGGCCTCTTTGGTGCCGCCGTCGCATTTGGTGCACAGGATCTTGTTAAAAACCTGATTGGCGGCATCACGATTATCGCGGAAAAACGCTACCACAGCGGAGACTGGATCAAGGTTGAAGGCATCGTCGAAGGCACGGTCGAGGATATCGGCTTTCGCTCAACCACCGTACGACAATTCGATAAAGCCCTTGTCCATGTGCCCAATGCCGCG
>JBFHFW010000201.1:0-3030 GCA_041583395.1 Alphaproteobacteria bacterium | reverse complement strand
GCTTTTTCATTTTGCCCGCTTTGATATTGCGGTGATGAAAATGTATCTGGGTGTGGATTGTGCGCCGGTATATTGCACCCGCACGGCGTCTAAATTGGCGCGCACCTATACGGATCGCCATGGCTTGCGCGAATGTTGCCGTGAGCTTTTGGGTGTTGAGCTGAATAAGCAACAGCAATCTTCTGATTGGGGCGCGGATGAGCTAACCGAGGCGCAGCTCAATTACGCGGCGCATGATGTCTATCATCTCCACGCTTTGCGTGCGAAACTGGATGCAATGCTGGTGCGTGAAAACCGCATGGAGCTGGCCGATGCGTGTATGAAATTCCTGCCCACCCGCGCGGAGCTTGATTTGCGTGGTTGGGATGCAATGAATATCTTTGAACACTAAGTGCCGGAAACAATCACAATGTCCGATATTGATCACGCCAAGCGCGTCTTGCAAACCGAAATTGAGGGGCTAGAAAAGCTTTCAGCCAGCATTGATGTGAATTTCACAAAAGCCATTGCTGCGATTAACGAGATGAAGAGCGCCGAGCAACGTGGCCGTCTAATCATAGCTGGAATGGGTAAAAGTGGTCATGTCGCACGTAAAATCGCGGCAACTATGGCTTCCACAGGAACACCGGCCTATTTCGTGCATCCGGGTGAGGCTAGCCATGGTGATCTTGGCATGGTCACACAAAATGACATTGTGCTTTTGCTTTCAAATTCGGGAGAAGGTTCGGAAATGTCGGACCTGATACACTATACACGGCGCTATGGCATCACGTTGATTGCAATTACATCTAACGCCGAGAGTACACTGGCTAAGCACAGTGATATAGTGCTGTTGTTGCCTAAAACTCCAGAAGCCTGCCCAAATGGTCTTGCGCCGACAACCTCGACAACTATGGCCATGGCAATGGGTGATGCACTTGCTATTACCTTATTGGAGCATATGGGACTAACGCCCGAGCAATTCCGCGTTTTTCATCCGGGCGGAAAATTGGGGCAGCAGCTTTTAACCGTGGCTGATCTCATGGTGCCATACGCGGATATGGCTGTCATTGATGCAGATGCAACAATGGATGCGGCGATCATTGCGCTGACGGAGAAAAATCTGGGATCTGTGATTGTAGCTTCAGGCGCTGATAATTTGCAGGGCATTATCACCGATGGTGACCTGAAACGCCATATGAGTGCTGACTTGCTGCAAAAGCCCGTGACGGACATTATGAGCACTTCACCGCGCTCTATCACCTCGAAAGCCTTGGCGGCCGAGGCGCTCGATATCATGACAAAAACGCCTTCCCAATATCTGACAAGCTTGCTTGTGATCGATGGAGGCACGGTCTTGGGTATGATCCGCCTTCAAGATTGCTTGCAAGCCGGCGTCGCTTAGGGCATAAAAGCCCTTATGTCCGAGCAAAATCCACATGATGATCGCCTTTCGCGTATCGCGCCCAATAAAGAGCGTACCTATGTCTATAATGCCGGCTATTCCAAATTTATCCGCACCATGAAGATGGCTATTCCTTTGATTGCCGTGATTATGATCGTCATCGTTTTTGTGTGGAGCACATCTGAAAATGACTACATGCCGCCGCCTGCGGATAAGCATGAAACGCAAACGATTGGCAAAAACGAGCTGATCGATCCTCATTTCGAGAGTGTTGATGATAAAAAACAGCCCTATACCATCAAGGCCAAGCGTGCCATTCAGGGGGAGGAAAATGATAATTTGCTTGTCCTTGAAGAGCCCCTCGGCGATATGGTTTTGGAAGATGATACATGGCTGGCTATTCAGGCTGATCAAGGCGCATATCGACAGGATAACCAACGTCTTTTGCTCAAGGGAAATGTGCATATTTATCATGATCAAGGCTACCAGCTCACCACGGATCAGCTCCACATAGATATCAAGAACAACACGATGTGGACGAAAGATCCTGTGAGTGGCCATGGCCCTGCAGGCACAATTAATGCGCTGGGGATGCGCGGCGATATGAATACGGGTGTCATAAATTTTGAAGGACAAGCCAAGCTTATACTCAATGATACGAATGAGGCAGGCAGCCTTTTGGGGAAGGGTAAAGAATGAAGAAAAATATCTTGATCATGGCGTTGATAATATGGTCGCTGCCTGCGCTGGCACAAGAGCCGCTCGAGATTACGGCTGCCGGATCATTAGATTGGGATCGGGAGCATAAAACATTTACCGCCGTGAAAGATGCGCTTGCCACCCAGGGTGCATCTTCAATCAAAGCGGATAAACTTGTTGCATCTTACCGTGATGCGGCAGACAAGAATTTTGATATCTATCATATTGAAGCGCTTCAACATGTTGTTATTGTTTCTGAAAACAGCGAGGCTTTTGGTGATCATGCTATCTATGATCTGGATCAAAGCTTAGCAACATTAACGGGAAAAAATTTAAGCCTTGTCACACCGGAGCAAACGGTCACTGCGCGGGACAAGTTCGAATATCATGTGACACAAGGCCAGCTCAAAGCCTATGGACAGGCCAAAGTGGTGCGTCTTGAAGACACATTGGAAGCTGATCTGATTATTGCTTATATGCATGAAAACGCGCAGGGCAAAAGGGTTTTGGATAAGTTGGAGGCGCGGGGTCATGTCGTTATTACGACGCCAACAGAAATTGCCGAAGGTGATATCGGCTTGTTTTATGCCGATACAAATAAGGCAACTTTATCAGGTGATGTAACCATCCGGCGGGGGCCTAATATTTTGGAAGGTAACAAGGCCGAAATAGACCTTACGACCAATACCAGCCGCATGTTTGGCGATGAAACTGGCGCCCAGCGCGTGAGAGGTGTATTCTATCCTGATAGCGAAGACATTGAAGTGCAAGGATCGGAGGAGTAAATCATGGAGTTTTTATCTGAATGGATCGAGCGCACATGTGGTGGACTATTGGTCACACTTGGTGTAAAATTAGCCATAAGTAAAGTTTAAAAAGAGTTTTGTTCCGCTAATGGCTATTCATCCTCATCCACGTATCAAAGAAGTGCCTAAAGGCCTGACGGT
>JBFHFW010000200.1:0-3032 GCA_041583395.1 Alphaproteobacteria bacterium | reverse complement strand
GGAGAAAATTGTCGAAGCGGTGCTTGAAAGCCCGTATTCGCGCCTGCCTGTGTATCAGGATGAAACCGATAATATTACGGGCGTGATCCATGTAAAGCAGCTTTTCCGTGCGCTGAAGGATGAGGAAAATATCGCGCTTGAAGATATCACGCAAGATCCATGGTTCATACCGGAGGCAACAAATCTCTTTGACCAGTTACAAGCCTTCCGTGAACGTAAGGAGCATTTCGCCATCGTTGTCGATGAATATGGCAGCTTTATGGGCGTGGTGACGCTGGAAGATATTCTGGAAGAGATCGTTGGTGAGATTGATGATGAGCATGACCATGTTGTTGAAGGCGTGCGCAGTGTCTCTGGCGGTGCATATGTGGCTGACGGGGCGGTGACGATCCGTGACTTGAACCGCGAGTTCGAATGGAACCTGCCGGATGAGGATTACGCAACGCTTGCCGGGCTTGTATTATATGAATCACAATCCATTCCCGAAGTCGGGCAAAGCTTTATCTTTCACGGTTTCCGCTTTGAAATTATGAAGCGCCAGCGTAACCAGATTACGATGCTGCGTGTCACCCCGCCCAAAGATACAGGTTGACATAATAAAAATATTTTGTTAATTTATTCTAACAGCAAAAGATAGTGTTAGTGAAAGGAATGAAATATGGCGTGGGAACTTGTAACAGAAGGTGAAGATGGAGAGTCACTAGCTGATTTGTTGCGGGAAGCAAGTGAGCAATGTGCAGACGCCAGCGTTCGACCGATGACACAAGAACAAGCCGAACAACGCGCCGGTGCTGCCCAAGACTTCATTGAAGAGTGCGAAGCGGGAACGCCAATTTACAACAAGCATTGGCCTTCAGGCTATGGTCTTTAAGCAGGCCGCCACATTATCTTTCAAATGATTGGGGTTAATTGTACCTACGATAATGCTGCTCACGCCTTCATGACCAAAGGCAAATTCCAGAGATTTTTGAGCCGGTAAATGCCCACTGCCCAAAGCTTTTTTGATGAGTGTGCCTTTGTTATGTTTTGCAGCATAATCCAACACTGGCATTTCATCTAAGTAATCCGGATTATAACACGCCATCACCACATCCATCAGCTCGAGCGTCTTAATACCGCCATCAACGGTTTTGGTGGAGGCTCCAATCGCGCGCACAAGGCCGCGCTCTTTGAATTTATGCATGGTTGCAATTAAATCATCATTGCTTAAGATATCCATGTCCGAGCCATCAGAATGGATAAGGAGCATATCAATATAATCGGTATTTAGACGCTTGAGAGAACGCTCAAGGCTCATTTCGAAATGCTCGGGCGTGAATTTATAAAAGCTCTGCCCATCGACAAATTCTTCACCGGCTTTACCGACAATGACCCAGTCATCGCGTTGCCCCTTGAGAAGACGTCCTAAACGCTCTTCGCTGAGGCCATAGGCGGGTGCGGTATCAAGCATGTTAATGCCCAGATCCTTTGTCAGAGCCAATAAGTCAGCCAGCGCTGCTTCATCCGGCAGATCAAAAGCATGCGGATATTTTACACCCTGATTACGCCCGAATTTTACGGTGCCAAGGCCAAGTGGTGAAACATTGATCCCTGTATCACCCAGAGGGCGGGGTGTTAATCTGTCCATGTTGTGTCCTCCCAAGGTGCGTTCGCATAAGGCGCTTCGGGCAAAAATGACCAATTTGTGTTCTGACCACTTGGCTTGCCAACTTTTTTCAGCAGAGATTCAGCCAGCATAGGCGCAAAAGTCAGCTTGGTCGGCCAGCAATAAAGCGCATTACGCGCCGTATGAATAGTTGGCGTATCAGGCATCCAGCCATCCGTATTGGATTTCCCTTCCACGCGATCAATCGGCAGCGTCGCCCATTGCACATGATCCAGATTAAGGTTCGGCATATATTTGGCGAATCCTGCTTTGGCTGTATCAATCACCTCTTGCGGGTCGGCCTCTTTTGCGCGCTCGGCGGGGCCGCCACCGATATACCAGACCAGCTCACCATCCGGCATTTCATGCGTGGTGATGGTCGAGATAGGCTTATCCGATTTACCCACCAAATGCGCCCAAAGCGGGAAGGGGGCAGGCTTCATCATGCCCATCAGCAAAGGACGCTTTTGTGTTTCTAATCCTTTGTCATGACCAAGCTGTGTCGCGATTTCATGATTAGAGCCAGCCGCCGTAAAGATATAGTGATCAGCCGTGATGCGGTGACCATCAATCTTAATGCCCGCAATAGCGCCGTCAGCATCTTGCTCGAATGCGCAATGATCAACTTTACGGATGCAATCTTTATATGGTTCTGCCAAAGCCTGAAAGAGGCTGGGGGTATCCAAAACAGGCTCATCCATATACACAACGCTACCCTTAAAGCCCGTTGCATTAAGGAAGGTTGGGTCAACTTCGCGCACCTCACCGCCCAGAGCCTTTTGCGCCACCAGCTTTGTGAGCCCGCCCATAAAACCCGAAGGGATCATCAAAAGCTGGGATGTCGTGGTTGTCCGTGCAGCGCTGAGGTCAACATCACCCTCACCACGCAATGCTGCGCGCCATAAATCGGGCATCGCACTAATCGATTGCGCAAGCTTATTGATCTTGCCTGCAAAAGCATATTTCAGGCCGGAGTGAATAATGCCCTGCGAGGCAATAGACTGCTCCCCGCCAATACCGGATTTTTCCAAGAGTAGCACATCATAACCCAAGCGCTTCAGGCGATTGAACGTCCAAAGCCCTGCGATGCCAGCCCCAAAAATAACGATATCTGCTTTATGATTTGTCATGGTATGCAGCATATGAAGGCTGGCATCAAAAATCTATCAATATTTTTCTGGACATAATGTTTTTCCTATATATGTTGGGTTGACGTAAAAAATTAAGGGGCAAGAACTATGGCACGAGAAGAGCGCTTTATTGTACTGGATACGGAATTGACAGGTTTGGAAATACATAATGGAGATCGCGTGATCTCTGTAGGAGTTATTGAGCTTTTTGGTGACGTTGCCTCTGGTTTTAAAGTTGGAGAGCAAAAGGAATGGCT
>JBFHFW010000199.1:0-3039 GCA_041583395.1 Alphaproteobacteria bacterium | reverse complement strand
GCGTTTTCGCGGGGGACGGCATATTAATTGGTGCCATGATTTGTACCCCGATATTTTTCCGGCGCTCAATGTGCGGATGCCGTATTTTATGATGGGGTTTTTGAAAGCCATGATGCGCCGCGCTTTATCGCGCTGTGACCGTGTGATTGTGATCGGGCGCTGTATGGCGCGGCAGCTTACGCATAATGGGGTTGATCCCTGCCATATCACGGTTATTCCTAACTGGCCGGATTTCGAGTTGATGCGCCAGCTTGCAACCACGGCCAATGATGATGCGATTTCCAAAGAGGCTTTGCATGTCGAGGGGGCAAAACCCTATGACGAGCAGTTGCAAAATGATCCGCGCTTTCGGGTGCTTTATGCGGGGAATCTCGGTAAAGCCCACCCGATTGAGAGTATTTTGGGGGCGGCTGAAATTTTAGTGAGCGAGCATCCCGAGATTGAATTTGTCTTTGTCGGTGATGGGCCGAAGTTCGATGAGATCGCGCAGCAGCGCTCTTTAAGGGGGCTCGATAATATCCGTTTGATGCCCTATCAGCCGATCTCGGGGCTGCGGGGGTTGCTGGAGAGCGGAGATGTGCATTTGATCTCGGTGAAGGAAGAGGCCGCCGGATTTTTGGTGCCGTGTAAGCTCTATTCTGCCTTGGCGGTGCAGCGCCCTTGTATCTTTATCGGGCCCGAGCAATCGGAGGCTGCCAAGGTCATCCATGATTTTAAGGCGGGGGTTGTGGTGCCGCAAGATGATGCGCGGGCGCTGGCCGAGCAGATCAAGCGCTTGCGTCTGGATGGTGATGCATGGTTTGATGCACAAAAGGGCGCAGCATTGGCTTCCGAAGTGTTTGTGCCCAAAGATGCGATTGAGGCATGGATTGAGCGGGCGTGGAGCGTTGTGAAAAAGGATGTAGCTTAATGAGTAAAAGGCCACTTTTAGCAATCTATGGCATTTACTCGGCTTTCGCGGGACGTATGTACCAATATGTACATTTACGTTTCCACGAACCTCATAAATACCATATCTTATCTAAAATTGACCTTTTAAAGATGGCGCATTATGAAAAATAAATTGAGCGAGATATGAGTAAACAGACAAAAAAGCAGGCATGGCATAAATGGGGTGCGGCGAATCAGAGTGCTGATGAGGCTGGCGGGGCAGAAGATGCGCATTTTAAAAAGCTCTCGCAGCGTTTTTGGAGCTTTGCGCAAGGTGCCGGATTTGCCGGTGGCGAGAAAACGCTGGCTGATGTGTTATCCGATTTATGGCAGGCGCGGATTTATCTGGCTTTAGGAGCCTTGCTGGCGGGCGTCATAGCGCTGGGCTTTATCGGGCTGGCTGTCCCGCATACGCGCGCAACAATGATTGTGGCGCCTGCGGATGTGATGCAGGCACCCGATGTTTCAAACGCCGTGGGTGGAAGCGATGCGCCGATGATCCAGTTATTAGCACAACGTATTGGCGGCAGCATGCAATCACCGGGCTTCGTGAGGTTCGAGCATGTCTATAACGGTGCTTCGGTCGCGGGTATTTTGCTGCAGGACGAGCGGGTACGGCAAGGACTGGCGCAGGATCGGGCATTTGTGTTTTCTGCTAAAAACAGGGGGATGGATGCGGCGCGTCTGGCCGATTATATTGATCGTAAGGTGCGGCTTGAGCCTGTGAAGGCCTCGTCTTTGCGACGGATGAGCTATTGGCATCCGGATGCGGCCTTTGCGCGCTATTTCCTTGCGCGTCTTCATGCGACGGCAGATGATTTGATCCGTCAGGCGGTGGTGAAAGATGTCGGCGCACGTACAGCCTATTTGCAGCAAGCGATTTTAGAAGCGCGTAATCCCGAGCATCGGCGCTCGCTGACGGCCTTGTTGATGGAGCAAGAGCGCTTGTTGATGTTGGCCTCTACGCCGCAGCCTTATGCGGCGAGCGTTGTTGAACCTCCTGCCGCATTTTATAAGGCTGAGTGGCCGGATGCGAAGCTGATCTTCCCGATCTTTATGCTGGTGGGGGCGTTTTTGGGTTTTGTGATGTATGGGCTGCGCCGTGTCCCAAAATAAGCTGGCGATTAGTGCCGTTATTGTCACCAAAAATGAAGAGCGTGTGATTAATCGCTGTCTCGCCGCGTTGCAGGATTTCGATGAAATTGTCGTGGTGGATTCGGGTAGTACGGACCGCACATGTGATCTTGCACGCGCGGGTGGTGCGCGGGTGGTGGATTTTGTCTGGAATGGGCAGTATCCGAAAAAACGGCAATGGTGTCTGGATCATTTGGAGCTGGCGCATGATTGGGTATTTTTTGTGGACGCGGATGAGGTCGCTACGCCGGACTTTATTGCGGAGCTATGCAGGCTGGATTTTAGTGATCAGGCGCGTGTGCGGGGTTACTTTGTCAAAGGGCTCTACGTCGTGGATGATCAGGGGCAGGAGCGTATTTTGAGGCACGGACTTCATAACAATAAGCTGTGTTTGATTGATCGGCGGGCGATCCAGTTCCCGGTAATCAATGATCTGGATATTGAGGGCATGGGCGAGATTGAAGGGCATTATCAACCTGTGCTTAGGCCGGATATGGGTGCGGGGTTATTAGGCGAGATCAAGGCAGGAATTCTCCATTATGCGCTGGAAGATCGCGCAGCATGGGAAGCACGGCATCAGCGCTATGCAGTGTGGGAGCGCGGGATGAACGCACGGCAGGCGTGGCCAAAAGATCCCGTGGCGTGGCGGGAGTGTTTAAAACGCCTCTTTCGAGCGATGCCCTGTCGGCCGCAGGTGGCTTTCTTTCATAGCTATATCTGGAAGCGTGGCTTTCTGGACGGGCGTTCAGGTTACGCATTCGCGCAAAGTCGCGCGCGCTATTACCGCATGATTACGGCTAAAAATTAGGATTTTTTTAAGGTTCTTTTTTTATCATTGATGCAGGTAGATGCTGTGTAAATGCAGAGGGGCACATGAAATTAACCGATAATTTAAATCAAGAGCACAAAGATAAGCTTAATGAGTTTACGCAGATGTTGGGTTTTTCATCTTTCGATTCTTTGATGCCTAATATT
>JBFHFW010000198.1:0-3065 GCA_041583395.1 Alphaproteobacteria bacterium | reverse complement strand
CTGATTCAATCACCAACTCTAAAAACCGCAAGGACTGCGTTAGAAAAATAACAATCGTCAGCGTTAGCGAAACAAAAACGCTCGCAACAAAAATATTTTTCAGCACATAACGGTCAAAAATGTTCATACAATTCCATCTACCACTAGCCAAAGTCTCATAAAACCTTATGATGATCTTTAACAAGCATATAACACTCTTACATAAACGAAATTGACATGAGCCTCAACATAACATTCCTAAAAATTGCCAACGAAACAAGCGACAGCGCGGTATTTCTGATTAATAAAGGCAGTGATTTCACTCCGATGGCACAAGAATTTGATGAATATCTAGGCGGTCTCCTCAGCCATAGCATAGCATCATCTTCCAAATTTTCGGGCAAAAACGGTGAGACTCTTATCATTCCCCTGCCTGCGGGTAAAAGCTTCAAGCGCGTAATTCTCCTGGGCATCGGCGCGCCGGAAGACTACAGCGCTGCCCGCGCAGAAAATGCTGGCGGGAAACTGGTTCCAGCCCTGCGCGCAACCGGCGCACAAAATATTGCGCTTTTTGCCGGCGATTTCAAATATGCGGCTCATATGGTTATGGGCATTAAAATGCGCGCCTATAGTTTCGAGCACTATAAAAAGCCTGCCGAGGACGCAACACCCCTCCGGCAGATCGATATCATCAGCGATGCATGCGAAGCGATAGAGACAAACTACCAACGCCTTCACGCTATTATCAGCGGTATCTATTTTGCGCGTGATCTCGTGAACGAGCCACCCAACAATCTCTACCCTGAAAGCTACGCCCACATCATTCGTGACCAGCTCAAGCCACTGGGCGTGGATGTAGAAATTCTGGACGATAAAAAGCTCGAAAAAATGAAAATGGGCGGCATCATGGCCGTTGGCAAAGGCTCGGATCATAAACCCCGCATGGTCATTATGCGCTGGAACGGTGCCGAAGATAAAAATGCCGCACCACTTGCACTTGTCGGCAAAGGCGTAACATTTGATACGGGCGGTATCTCCATCAAGCCTGCTGCCTCTATGGATGAAATGAAAATGGATATGGGTGGCTCGGCCGCCGTTGTCGGCACCATAAAAGCCCTCGCCGCACGTAACGCCAAAGCCAATGTCATAGGCATTGTCGGGCTGGCCGAAAATATGCCGGCCTCCAACGCCTATCGCCCGGGAGATATTATCACGACTTATGCCGGAAAAACGGTCGAAATCCTCAATACCGATGCCGAAGGACGCTTGGTGCTGGCCGATTGCCTGACCTACATTCAAGAAATCACAAAGCCTGCGGGCATCATTGATCTGGCTACTCTCACAGGTGCCATGATGGTGGCTCTTGGTCATGAATATTGCGGCACATTTGTGAATGACAATGAGTTCTGGAGCAAAATCGAACAAGCTGGCGGTGATGCCAATGAAAAGCTCTGGCGGATGCCGCTGGATGAGGTCTGGAAAAAAGACATGATCAGCGATATTGCCGATTTACGCAACCTCGGCAAAACGGGACGCTATGGCGGCGCATGCACGGCCGCGGGCTTTCTAGAGCACTTCATCAATGACGGCACACCATGGGCGCATATGGATATCGCAGGCACGGCATGGAAAAAAACAGACGGCACCCTCACACCAAAATTCGCCACCGGATTTGGTGTACGCACGCTAGAGCAGCTGGTTTATAACGCATATGAAGGCCAGTAAAAATAAAGACGTTCCTCCTCTTACGTCCTACATCATGGAACATGCGGATATACCCGCAATCGCGCGCCAATATATACCCAGCGCTGAAGAAGCTATCATCGCCCCCGATGAACTTAGCGATCCCATTGGCGATGAGGCACATAGCCCGGTTAAAGGCATCGTGCACCGCTACCCTGACCGTGCCTTATATAAGATCACCAATATCTGCGCAGTCTATTGCCGCTATTGCTTTCGCAAAGATATGATTGGCGTGAATGCTGATCACCTCAAAGCCGATGACCATAAAGAAGCCCTCGCCTACCTACAAAACACCCCGCAGATTTGGGAAGTGATCTTAACAGGCGGCGATCCTCTGGTGCTCTCGGCAAAAAAACTGCGCGCGACATTAGACGAGCTGGAAAATATTCCTCACATCCAGGTCTTGCGCATCCACACCCGCCTGCCACTGAGCAACCCACAAGCCATCACGAACGAATTGTGTGAAGCCCTCACCCGTAACAAGGCTTTATATATAGCGCTTCATATCAATCACGCGGATGAGCTCACCCCCGAGGTTATTACAGCCATCAAAAAGCTGCATAAAACAGGCGCGGTTTTACTCTCGCAATCCGTATTACTCAAAGGCGTGAATGATAATGCAGAAACACTGGAGCAACTTTTCCGCGCGCTCGTAGCGCTCAAAATCAAGCCCTACTACCTCCACCATGCAGATTACGCCAAAGGCACCAGTCACTTCCGCACCACAATCGCCGAAGGCCAAGCCATCATGCGTGATCTCCAAGGCCGGATCTCCGGCCTCTGCCAACCGCATTATATGCTCGACATTCCCGGTGGACATGGCAAAATACCGCTCACACCACCCTATATTGCACCACTTGAAAACGGTGCATATGAAGTAACCGACTATCAAAGACAAAAACACACATACAAATGACCGACATCCGATTTTATCATCTTGAGCGCCAAAGCCTCGACCAGCTCCTCCCTTCGCTTCTGAGCAAAGCGCTGAGTGGTGGGCACAAAATTGTCGTACGCACCGATAATGAAAAGGATGCAGAGCGCCTCAATACACATTTATGGACATATGGCGCAGAAAGCTTTTTGCCTCATGGCACAAAAAAAGATGGTAAGCCGGAAGACCAGCCGATCTGGATCACCGATAAAGACGAAAACCCCAATGAGGCCACCGTTCTTATCCTTACAAACGGAACCAGCACCGGGAACATGGATAGCTATACATTATGCTGCGAAATGCTGGATGGCCACGACCCTACAGCCGTCTCCAACGCCCGCAGCAAATGGAAGACCTATAAAGACGCCGGTCATGATGTGACCTATTGGCAGCAAAGCCATAATGGCTG
>JBFHFW010000197.1:0-3071 GCA_041583395.1 Alphaproteobacteria bacterium | reverse complement strand
GCCTTTACTTTCGCCACGTGCCACCAATTCGTCCATTTCCTCGTCAAAAGATAAAATCTCGACGATACCAACGCGGCCTTTATAGCCTCTGCCGGCACACGCGGCACAGCCGCCCTCTTTATGCTTATAAATCATTGGCGGATTGACCGAATCAACACCTAGAATATGGCACTCATGCGCATCAGGTTTGTGCTCGATCCGACAAACCGGACATAAACGCCGCGCAAGGCGTTGCGCGAATACTGCGACAACCGCACCCGCAATCATGCCGGGCTGCAACCCCAAATCTAAAAGACGAGGAATAGCGCCGAAAGAATCATTGGTATGCAGGGTCGTATAGACTTGGTGTCCGGTCATTGCTGCCTTAAGCGCCATTTCAGCCGTTGTTTTATCACGCACCTCACCGATAAAAATAATATCAGGATCTTGGCGCAACAAAGCCCTGATCCCATCAGCAAAATCCAGCACACCTTCGCGCACATGGGTTTGACGGATCATTGGCAAAGAATATTCCACGGGATCCTCAAGCGTCTGGATATTCACATCAACGCTATTAATCTCATTAAGCATGGAGTAAAGCGAGGTTGTCTTCCCGCTTCCTGTCGGCCCGGTAACGATAATGATACCCTCGGGGCGGGATTGCGCCTTTTTGATCAATTCGAGGCTCGCATCGCTAAAACCCAAATCCCTCATCGGCATAATTGACGAAGCCTGATCCAGCACGCGCAAAACGATATTCTCGCCATATACTGTTGGCAATGATGATACGCGAAAATCGGCCTCACGCCCCGCAACATTCATATTAAAACGCCCGTCTTGCGGTGTAATTTTATCCGCAATATTCATCTTGGACATCAACTTCAAACGCTGGGAAATACCTGGCCAGTGCTGCTTGTGAAGGGTTTGCGCCGTATATAACACACCATCAACACGGTACCGCAAGCGGATAAAGTTTTCTTCCGGCTCGAAGTGCAGGTCTGATGCACCAATTTTCACCGCATCAAACACAAGAGCGTTAACAAGGCGAACAATCGGATGAGATGAAGCTTCGGCATCATTCAGTTCAGCAACATCCTTTTGCGATCTTCCATCCTCCAACTCTTTTAAAATCGCATTAATCGAACTTGCATAGCCGTAGGAGGCATCGATCGCTGCCAAAAGCACTTGTGCGGTTGCGACCATAGGCTTGATTTGTGCGCCTTTGGGAAAGTAATGTCGCAACATATCAAGCGCGACCACATCATGCGGATCAGCCATCACAACGACGACTTCTTCTTCAGTTACCGAGATTGGTAATACTTTATGTTTTTGCGCGACGCTTTTTTCTAATAAGGCCAACGCATCGCCATCCACAATCGTGTGTTGCGGGTCAAAAAGTGGTAATCCGGCACTTTCTGCCAAAAATAGTGTTAAGTCGGATTCTTTAATAAAGCCCAATTCGACAAAAATCTCGCCAAGCATTTTACCGCTAATTTTCTTTTCCTGCAGCGCCACATTCAGCTGAGCTTCGCTGATTAACCCCATTTCAACCATGCGGTCACCCATGCGTCCCTTTTTGCGGACACTATCCTCGGTATCCGCGACCATGCCGCCAACATAAGTTTTCAGTTGACTACCGGTCACTTGTTCGACACGGGCAGGCAAAATTTCTTCCCTGATATCCTTGTCAGAAATATTCATCTCCAGAATTTCATCCTCGGGTGGAGGCACAGCAATATCCCCGACAGCATCCACAGTCATGTCTTCAAACATCAAATCTTCAATATTTTTATCGTTATCTTCCATATGCCTTTGATTCTACAAATTTGTCTTAAAAATTAAGGATAGTTTTAGGAAACGCAGAGTCGTACACGTACCTTTCTACGCTAAAATGGTTAATAAAAAAATAAAAAGGCGACCCGAGAGCCGCCTTTAAGTTGTTTATTGAGTATTAAATGAATGCTTATTCAGCAGCCACAGCCATTTGTGCCGCTTCTTCACGTGGCCAGCTTGTAAATGTAAACAAGCTTTCATCCGTGCCTGCGATTGTCGCAATGATGCGTGCAGCCACCAAATATGGGTCAGCATTCGCACCCGGACGACGATCTTCAAAGTATCCGTAGCCTTTTGCCGCAACCGGTGCAGGAATACGGATCGAACATCCGCGGTCGGCATTACCAACTTTAAATGTATTTATATCGCATGTTTCGTGCTTACCTGTGAGACGTTCATCATTGGCCGCACCATAAAGCGCCACATGTTTCGCATGTTTCTCGCCCAAAGCATCTGTTGCTGCCTTGATCGCAGCTGCACCCTTTACTTTATCGCGTATATCAACTGTTGAAACATTTGTGTGCATGCCCGCACCATTCCAATCGCCTTTCAATGGCTTGTTGGCAAATGACACAACAACACCGTAATCTTCGGCAACGCGTTGCAATAACCAGCGCGCAATCCACATCTGGTCAGCCATATCGGCGGCAAGCGCTGTTTCGCTTGCATCACCGCGCCAGCCAATTTGAAATTCCCACTGGCCGGGCATCACTTCAGCATTGAGGCCGTAATACATCATGCCTGCTTCGAGGCATAGAGCGGCGTGTTCTTCAGCAATCTCGCGCCCCATAATCTTGCCTGTACCAACACCACAATAATATGGGCCTTGAGGTGCAGGATCAGAGCCATCTTCCGGCCACGCATATGGTGTGCCGTTTTCACGCATCAATGTATATTCTTGCTCGAACCCAAGCCATGTTTGAAGAGCTTCGCCACCGTTAGCCAAAACTGTCTCAAGCTGCGCACGTGAGTTGGAAACATGCGCTGTACCATCTGGATTAAGCACTTCACACATTACCAAGAAGTTGCCCGCGCCGCGGATTGGGTCTTCAACAAAATAAACCGGTTTCAGCAGGCAATCAGAATCATCGCCCTCGGCTTGTCCTGTGGAAGAGCCATCAAAGCTCCACATTGGAAAATCTTCAATAGAAGGATTGTCTCCTACGTTAACAACACGCGCCTTGGAACGTGTTTCGCGTGTCGGCTCTGCGCCGTCCAACCAAATATATTCTGCGAGGGTAAAGTTTGCCATTTTTATC
>JBFHFW010000196.1:0-3074 GCA_041583395.1 Alphaproteobacteria bacterium | reverse complement strand
TAGTGTGGTCAAGTAAGACACAACGACCATACCCAGCAACACGTTCACTGTGTAGGCGAGATAAACGCCGACAAGTGCGATGAGAACTGACATCAGATCGCCTGTGAGCTTCTTACCACTCAAGACCATTGAGGACAGAATCAATGTCCAACCTGCACCAATCATGGTATGGATTTCACCGCCCTCGAAGAACCCGCCTACAGTTCCATCAATGATACCAAATGATACCATATAATGACCGAGGAAGGTGGATAGACCTACCAATAGTACTGTGTAGAACAGGAAGAACCCGAAGGCTCCGGTGATAGATCTTGTTTGTGCTAAGTTTGTAATATGACCGAACATATTAATCTCCTTTCGTTGCACGTTATGCTCCAGCCGACTACCGTTTTGGAGCTCTTTTGGCGCCCTCGGGAGATGTTTCTAAACCGTTCCCCTAAAAGACGTCAAAACTCTATAATCTCTGGCTTACGCCGTTTTATTCTTCTTCAAAATCCTCTAATTCCGTATCCCAGTATAAAAAATCCCCCCAACTCTCATGGAGAAAATTTGGAGGGAATTTGCGACCTTTTCTTTGGAGCTCAAACAGTGTCGGCTGTTTCGGCTCCCTTATAAGATGCATATTCACCTCATGGACGGCCCGATAACCTTTCCTCACATTACAAGGCTGGCAGGCGGCCACAATATTCTCCCAATTTGTTCGCCCCCCTTTGGAGCGCGGAATAACGTGGTCAAAAGTCAGATCACGCGCTGTTTGTTGTTTTGCACAATACTGACAAGACCACTCATCCCGTAAAAACACATTAAACCGTGTAAATGCCGGTACGCGCTGCATCGGGATATACTCTTTTAGCGCTAATACGCTCGGCAACTTTAACTCCCAGTTCGGGGATCTCACAACACGATCATATTCCGAGACCACATTTACACTGCCCCTGATCATTGCACGGACAGCATCTTGCCACCCCCAGATCGATAATGGAAAATAACTCAGCGGCTTGAAATCAGCATTCAATATAAGCGCCGGGCATTTCTCCAAAGGCGTTATCCTGTCTACTCTTATATCATCTGCGCTGTGATACATGAAAAGGCCTCCCTTCCGTTTCTCGTGGATAGCCAAAAGAATCTCGGCAGGGGCCTTAAATATGTGGAACGCAGCCTTAAGACCCCGCTTCTCCACTTACAGTTTCATTATAACATGTTTTTGCAATTTCCAAATGATTTGCGCACACAATCTATATTGCAATGCAATATAAAATCACTCAGTAACAAGAGATATGTTGTTGTTATAAATATAAAAAAATGCAAGAAAATTAAATTGTGCGGTGCGGCATATTCTTAGCTCCGCACGTAAGATAATTACTTAAAATTGGCTTTTATTTAGGCTCAACCTGCATTGATGGCGCACATAACACAACCTGATGAGGAGCAGAAGCACCTTCCTCTTGTTTAGATTGTACAGCAACTCTTCCCCATGCGGCTTTAGCCTCATTTGACACAAAATCGGTACCGGCCTTTAATTCAGCACCCTCTTTAATATCCGCCATTATATCTCTTTCCTGTATTGATATTGATGAAACATTCGTAAACCATTACCGCGCATAATCGCAAGAAAAATAACATCTCCCATTAAAAAAAGCAGCATATAACAATAAAAAATATTGCAATATGTAAATTTTACTACTATAAATGAAATCCATTCGCAACAAAAGGCAAAAATTAAATGCTCAGCAGCAGTTTTAATAGCGCCTACGCCAAGGCAGCCCTTGAGAGAGAGCGGTCTCTTTTTGACACCAACCCAGGGCAGTTGCCTAAAGAGATTCTCACACGCCTGCAGCAGATCAAACCCAACAGCACCTACTGCCATACTGAAATTTCTCCTGCGGACATAAGGCTAAATCAAAAATTTAATTCATTTGTCCATATTACCATGGATGCGCAAGTCGCGTATGCTGACCCAAACGGCCCACGCGGCAATGCCGATACCGACTTAACCACAGACAATATAGGGCATTTCTCTGCTGCACTGGACACGCTGGGCATCCCAACAATTCAGCTTTACTTTGATAAAGAAAATGAAGGTCCGGAAAAAGCAAATGGAGGCTTTTATAAATTACAACCCCAGACCAATAATCCATCGCATATCCTCATACCCAAAGATAAAAGCTCTGGTTTTGAGGGAACCTGCACCCTACATGCACAGTTACAGTCCCTTCAAAAAGAAAATATCATACTAGATGGGTTCAACCTGACCGGATGCCTGTACCTAACAGCTATTGGAGCATTGGACAGAGATTACAATCTTTGGATACCTGCTGATTGCACGACCAATGATAATAGATCAGATCTCGCTGGCACAACCGATTGGCGTAACCTACTCCACCGCCTAAAAAATAGAGATGCCATCATCACAAGTGCTGCTGATATTGCACATGGCATGGCAGCGCTAAGGCGCGCTAATTTGGGCTAAGTACTTTCCTTAAAAATGCTCCACCGCTCTCAATACCATGATCATCAATGCTATGCGTTAAATGGGGTGTTGTATGGCCAGTAACTTCAAATCCAGCCTTGGTTAAATGCTCTGTTGCATGGGCGTGTGCAGTGACAGGCACAACATCATCGGCCTCGCCATGGATCATGTGGACGGGGATTTTGTGGAACTCATCAGGATCCTGCACAAGCCCCTCCTCCCCAAACAGTGCACCGGAATACCCCAAGACACCGGCAATTTTATAAGGCAAGCGCGGCGCGGTATAAAGGCTCATCATTGTGCCTTGCGAAAACCCGACAAGAGCAAGCTTATCGGCACTTACACCTGTGCGTTTTAATTGCTCTGCGATAAAGGCCTCCAAAATCGGCTCTGCGCGTTCGATACCCTCTTGGATAAATTCGCGGTCACGGCTTTGCAGGGAAAACCACTGATAGCTATTCGGATAACCCGGTGGCACCATATCACACGCAAAAGGCGCATCGGGAGAGATAAAAAGCGTATCGGGCAAATTTTGCGCCCATAAAGGTGCCAGCGAAATCAAATCCTGCCCATTGGAGCCCAGCCCATGCAGCAAAATCACCAG
>JBFHFW010000195.1:0-3076 GCA_041583395.1 Alphaproteobacteria bacterium | reverse complement strand
TGGGCAGGGGCTGCTATTTGGTACAACCGCGTTGCGGCAATGAATGGAGAAATTTCATCTGCCGTCTTTGGTATCCCACAGCCAGCAAAGTATCCATTTGTTATGGAACTCGTAGCCAATAAAAAACGCCTGACCACGGTTAACCTTGATCCTAAAACCATGTTTAGCCTTGAAACTGCTCAGGGTAAAGAAATTGCGGAAGACATTCTGGGCGATCGGGATATCGCGCGTGTTTTGTCAAAAACCTACGACTTCTGGGAAAATGACCATATTTATGAAAGCCACTTCACACAACAAACCAATAATATTTTCCTTGATATGATCAATGCACTATTGGGCACAACCGGTATATTCGACATGTACAAAAATACCGATGTTAACCCTCTGGCACAGCTCAGTACTCTGGGAAAAAGCCTTGTTGATACAGCCATTCGTAATATCGGTGTTGGCATCGGTGGAGGTATTGCTGTGAAATTTTTTGAAGGTGCGCCTGCCACACTCGGAAAAACAATCACCAGCTTCATGAGCTCCATAGGCTTCATGACACTAAGCATGGGCTTCCTGATATATTACGTTTTACCCTTTATGCCATTCATTTATTTTTTCTTTGCCGTCAGCGGATGGATCAAAAGTATATTTGAAGCTATCGTTGCTGTGCCTCTATGGGCGTTAGGTCATCTTTCACGCTGGGATGGGGAGGGTATTGTCGGTCCCGGCGCGCAAAATGGCTATTTCCTGATTTTTGAAATTTTCTTAAGACCCATCATGGTTCTTTTTGGCCTCATTGCCAGCATATCTCTCTTCTCGGCAACAGTTGCAATTCTA
Organism: Alphaproteobacteria bacterium; assembly: GCA_041583395.1. GTDB lineage: Bacteria > Pseudomonadota > Alphaproteobacteria > Micavibrionales > Micavibrionaceae > UBA6929. The sequence goes on along the minus strand of JBFHFW010000195.1, from coordinate 2,251 downwards.
AATGATATATTCAGTGTCGCCTTGGATGGGCTTTTGGGGTCAGATCAATTGGCCACTTCGCTCGCTGATGATGATGGCATACAAGGCCTTGATCGCCGCGGCCCAATAGACACTTTTTTCCTGACAACACTCTATGTCATTTTGTGTTACATGTTAGGATTAGCCTGCTTTAAACTCATTGATGCCGTACCAGAAGGAATTCTTCGCTGGATGGGACAAAGCGTGAAAGGATTCCAGGAAGACGCCGGCGATGCCCCGGATAGAGTCATGCAAAGCACATGGAAAGGCATGACTTTAATAACCAGACAGGTTAAATCCGGTGGAACTCTGGCCTTTATGATGTAAGAGAAAAAACGATAAATAATTACTGACGCAAGTGCGTAATCAGAACCTGCACCTGTCCACCGCCACGCTGGATCACAGACGCAAAATCAGAGCGCTGTGTCATCGCCATGCTCACACCTTCAACGATCACATCAACAACCTGATAAGAATTATCCTTATAGCGCACACGCCAATCCACTTGAATTTCTGTGCCATCAGGCTGCTCAATCGCAGAATTCACCACAATATCCGCCGAACCTTCGGGGCGCGCCTTACGTACATCCACAGTCTGCCCTTTGTAATCATCAAAGCGATGGGAGTAAACATCAACAATCATCTCCTGAAAGAGTTTGAAATACTCTTTCTTCTGTGCCGGCGTTGCTTGACGCCAGTAACGCCCCATAGAAAAGCGTGCCAATGTCTTCATATCAAAACGCGTCAGCAATAAATCCCTGAATTCGGCGCGACGCTGCTCTTGCGTTAGCAGCGGATTTTCAAGAAAGCTAATTGCTTTTTTCGCCAGATCGTCAATAAAGACCTCTGCACCACGTAAACGCACCTCATCTTGCGCAACACTTTGTGTAGCGCCCTTTGACGCCGGCGCAGAAGAATACGCGGGGGTTGCATCGACAACCCCCACACCTAAAACAAGTGCCGCACTTGATAAAAGAAAAAGATTACGCATCCTCAAAGACCTTTATTTAAAAATCATCATCCTCATACTCGGGAATTTCGACCGAAGCCGTAACCTCTTCGGATTGATCTTGAACTTCGGCTTCACGGTTTTGATAATAAGCAGAACGCACGGTTGCATAATAATCGATCGCACCATATTCAAGCGATTCCATCATATCCATCAATTGATCTTTCAACACAAGATAATCGCCAGCCATACGGACATTGTTACGGCCTTCATGGCCATTATGATCCCAATAAATACGAAGTGGATCGGCCAAAGCATCAACAATATAACCCGTTGCATCACGCACCGTCGAAGGTCCGACAAGCGGCACCATCAAATAAGGACCAGATCCAATACCCCAAACAGCCAAAGTCTGTCCAAAATCTTCGCGTTCATATTCAATGCCTTCATGCGCAGCCACATCAACAAGACCACCAAAGCCCACAAAGGTGTTCACACTTGCACGTACAAATGCATCACCGGCACCATCCAAATCGCCCTGCAAAAGCTGATTGGCAAAAACAATCGGGCTTTTCAAGTTACGTAAGAAATTCTGCAATCCCGTCCGCGCAGGCTGAGGCACAACTTTGCGATACCCACGAAGGGTTGGATGAATAATGGCCTTATCAACGCCATTATTAAAAGCAAAAATGCCGCGATTCACCCCTTCAAAAGGGTCATTAACCTGATGATTGACCGTCGTTGTTGTCGAGCAAGCAGACAACATAAAAACAGCCGCACAACCCAACAACCCACTCTTAAAACAGGACTTTTTATTTTGAAACGCAGTATAAATTCTATTAATTAACATTAGGATTCTCCCTGATACTCCCCTTATATGTTTGAATTCACTAAAAAAGTCAATTCATTTCACCCTAATAGTCAAACAGGAAAGAGTTACAAGAGTATTAACAAAAATAAAAAAGATCCTAGCCATCTTCAAGGTTCATCAAAACACCCAACCCTAACAGAAAACTGATCACTGCCGGGGACCATGCGGACAACAACACAGGGATTTGACCTGATGCCCCCAAAGCCTGAAGAAAGCTCGACATAAAGAAAATCAAAAACCCGACAAAGATGCCTGTTACGATAAAACCCAGTGCACGCCCTGCACGCGGCGGACGCATTGAAACAGCAGCCGCCAGCAATACCATCGCCGCAAACATCAATGGCTGTGAGAGGATATTTTGGTAATGCACTCTAAGCCGCGCCGCATCAAATCCTGTTTCTTCCAGCGTTTCA
>JBFHFW010000194.1:0-3087 GCA_041583395.1 Alphaproteobacteria bacterium | reverse complement strand
TTGCGAATAAATCTGACATGGATTCCTTTTTAGGAAAGTGCTAGCGTAAGCGCAATTGAAATAACCACAATATGCGAGGTGAAGCGTGGATAAGACTGCTTTTGAAGATTTATGGGACATGCCGGAGGATATGCGAGGCCGCACCCCTACCTTACGGATTATGGCGCAACCGACCGATTCGAATGTTGCAGGCGATGTGTTTGGTGGCTGGTTGCTCTCACAAATGGATATTGCAGGTGCCTTGCATGCGCATCGTTTTGTGCGCAAACGTATTGTAACTGTGGGGGTTGAGGCAATGAATTTCCACAAGCCCGTCTTTATCGGGGATGAGGTCAGTTTTTACACCGATATTGTGAAGACGGGTAATACATCAATTACCATGAAAATCGAAGCATGGGCGTTTCGCCGCGAAGGATCGGGCTCGGAAAAGGTAACCGAAGGGCTGTATACCTATGTCGCGATTGATGGAGACCGCAAGCCCGTTACATTGACAGAATAATTTTTATTGACATAGCCCCCCCCGTTCCCTACAGTCCTTTTAAAATTAAGGATTGCTTTTTGGAGGGATTATAAATGGAATCAACAAAGGATCTTAGGACTGTCTTTTATGGTGTTTTGTTTGCGGGGGCAGCGGGTGTGGGTATAGGCTCGCTTATCAATTATGAGCTTGAGCAAGCGGAAATACGTCGCAATCAAGAGAGCACAGTTTTAAGATATTCGGCAGGAAACTTAGTCTATGCAGGTATTGCAAAGGGTGAAGTTTCATCACATCATCAGTATGATGGAATAAAATTTACAGATAAATGTAAAGGCAACCAAAAAGTTCATCTTACAGACGGTGCAGAGGTTACGACTGTCCCTCATGGTACTATTTTGAGCTGTGATGACCTTCCTCAACCGAATGTTCGGTGATTGTTCAACTAGAATAATACATATGGTACTCCGCGGGGTGTACCATTGTTTCATAGAGCTCGATCTCTTCGCGTTTCAGGGCGATATAGGCTTGAAGCATATCTTTCGAGAACACATCGCCCTTAAGCAAGAAGTTACGATTGATGAAGACCGCAAGCCTGTTACATTGACAGAATAATTTTTTATTGACATAGTCCACCCCCGTTCCCTACAGTCCCTTCAAAGTTAAAAGCTATTTTTGAGAAAATAAAGGAGGATAATTTAATGAATGCAATATCTAAAGGTATAATCGCAGCAAGTATTTCTTTAACAGCAGTTTGTAATTCAGCTGCCGCAGATGACGCTGTATTCCTTGTATATTCTGGTAGTGAACTTGTTCATGCGGGGATTATTGACAGAAATCAGAGCCCTAAGAGTTTTTTTGGATCTGATGCGGATCATTTTTATGATAAATGCATATCAGGGAAGAATAATGAGGTGATCGTGGGTGAGGGTATGGGGTATATCATACGCTTACACCCTGAAGGCAAGCCGTTAAAATGTGAAAAACTTCCCAAACCAACGGTAGAGCAATATAATTTTGATTAAGTTCTAGCTCGAATAATACATGTGGTACTCCGCGGGGTGTACCATTGTTTCATAAAGCTCGATCTCTTCACGTTTAAGGGCGATATAGGCCTCAATTATATCTTTCGAGAATACATCGCCTTTGAGCAAGAACTCGTGATCAGCTTCCAGACTACTCAGCGCCGCGCGTAAGCTATGGTTTACGGTCGGAATTTTCGCCAGCTTGTCTTTCTCCAGATGGTAGAGATCTTCATCCATCGCTTTACCCGGATCAATTTTATATTCAATTCCATCCAGTCCCGCCATCACCATGGATGCAAATGCTAGGTAAGGGTTGGCTGTCGGGTCAGGGAAGCGCACCTCAACACGTTTACCTTTAGGGCTTTGAGAGTAGGGGATGCGGCACGACGCCGAGCGATTACGCGCTGAGTACGCGAGAAGCACAGGAGCTTCATAGCCCGGAACCAAGCGTTTGTAGCTATTGGTGCTGGGGTTGGTGAAGGCATTAAGCGCACGGGCATGTTTGATAATGCCGCCGATATAATGCAGCGCCGTATCGGATAGCCCCGCATAGCCATCGCCCGCGAACAGGGGTTTTCCGCCTTTCCACAATGATTGATGGACATGCATACCTGATCCGTTGTCACCATAGAGGGGCTTGGGCATGAAGGTTGCGCTCTTGCCATAGGCGTGGGCGACATTACGCACGGTGTGTTTATAGAGCTGCATATTATCGGCACTTTCTAAAAGCGTAGAGAAGAGAACACCAAGTTCATGCTGCGCGGGTGCGACCTCGTGATGGTGCTTTTCTACGGCGACGCCCATGCTTTGTAAAACGGTGAGCATTTCAGCGCGGATATCGGCATGGCGGTCGACAGGTGCTTCGGGAACATAGCCGCCTTTAGGTTTAGGGCGGTGCCCCATATTGCCCGTGTCATAGGTGCGCCCTGCATTGGCGGGAAGCTCAACACTATCGAGCTCAAAGCCGCTATGATGGGGCTCCATATTGATTTTAACGTCATCAAAAATAAAAAACTCGGCCTCAGGCCCGAAATAGGCTGTATCGGCAATGCCGCTATCTTTGATCATTCTCTCAGCAGCTTTAGCGATAGAGCGTGGATCACGGTTATAGGGTGCTTTACCGTCACCATCCTTGCCGGGATCGAGCACGTCGCAGAAAATTTTGATCGTGGCTTGTGCGGCGAAGGGATCGACAGTGACTTTGCTGATATCGGGCATCAGAATCATGTCGGATTCGTTGATGTCTTTCCAACCGGCAATGGAAGAGCCGTCAAAATAAATCCCGCGTGCGATCAGGTCTTTATCAAAAGTCGAGACATGCTGCGTGATATGATGCCAGCACCCGCGAAGATCTGTGAAATTGCAATCAATGAATTGAATATTATGTTCTTCGATGAATTTAAGCAGTTCAGCAGGTGTTTTGAATTTTTGCACGGGAAATTCCTTTTAAAAAAATGATCAAAATACTTGACCAGAGCTACCATAAACATATAGGAAAGACAATCTGAATTGAGCATTGCTTATATGGCGGCTGTAGCTCAGTGGTAGAGCCCTCGGTTGTGATCCGAGTGGTCGCGGGTTCAAGTC
>JBFHFW010000193.1:0-3089 GCA_041583395.1 Alphaproteobacteria bacterium | reverse complement strand
GCCGAATAAAAAGCATGCCTAGCGCATTGTGCAAAGCCCTGCCCTTTGGTGGGGCTTTTCTTTTTGTCGCTATTAGCGTACAATCCGCAGTATGAAGTACGATCTTTTACACATCCAAGGAAAACCCTACGTTCTTGTTCCCCTACATGACTATCGCTCTATGGTGAGCTCTGGGAGCAATGATGAACTTCCCGATGATATTCTCGATCAACTGGCAGCCAAGCAAAAAAGCCCCTTGCGGATTTTGCGGGAATATCGGGGCTATACTCAAAATGAACTTGCCGAGCGCGCGGCGCTATCGCGCACTTATCTCACGGAAATCGAGCGCGGCAATAAAGACGGCTCCATCCGCGCCCTACGCGCTCTGGCTGATGCTTTGGATGTTAATGTGTCGTTATTAGCGGCCTAACGCGGCTCCACATCCGGCGTATTGGCTAGTTCCTTACCCTTAGGATCTGGAAGAAATATTTCCTGAAGCAACGCTAGAGAACAAGCCCCTGCGAACATATTTCTGGATAAGTTCTCTTTGTAACGCTTGCAAAAAAGTTGAGCCTTATCCTGTGGCATTCCATATTCAGAAACCAAAGTTTCCGGTTGCATCAACGGACTATCCTGAATTTTCTCCACAGCATATTGAGCAGGAGTAGATATTAGATCAGCTAGACCAGCACCGACAAACACATTATTCCCACGACGCGCAATCTCTAACAGCCTATTTTCGGGCATCTCCCCCAAAAATTCATTACTCAATGAACGCCACGCCGACCCCAAGACAGCACCAGATGCATAGTAATGGCTCAGTTCAGCATCCATATCCAGATAAAGTTTTTGCGCTTGCTCAAGTGTTGGGATTTCGTAAGTGTCCATCATTTGTTGAATGACCCTATCAACCCTCTCCTCAATGGAAAGCCTTTCCCCATTATCTTCCGTAGAAACGTGACGAAAAAAATGCCCCATAGGATAAGAAACAGCTGCACTTGCCCCGGCAACAGCACTTGCCACCCCAAATGACTTTAAAAACTTTCTTCGATCCACTTTGCCAGCCTTCATTTCTGCAATTGAAGACTAAGGACACTAAAAAATAGAAGTTATGTCAAATTTTATCTAAAACTACGATCATGCTGCAAAGCCGGAATCGCGCTGCGCGCTTTTTTGACATCACTTAAATCAATATCAGCTGTAATGATTGTCGGCTGATCGCCCGCCTTGGCGAGTATCTCACCCCACGGACTGATAATCATTGCGTGGCCATAGGTTTTGCGATTACCGCTATGCGTGCCCACTTGCGCAGGCGCCATCACAAAACACCCTGTTTCAATCGCGCGCGCGCGTAAGAGCACCTCCCAATGCGCTTGCCCTGTTGGCACGGTGAAAGCGGCGGGCACGGTCAGGATATCCGCACCGCTTTGTGCCAGATGGCGGTAAAGATGCGCAAAACGCACATCGTAGCAAATGCTCATCCCGACACTGCCCCATGATGTTTCAGCAAGCACAGCGTGCTCTCCGGCACGCACAGTATTGCTCTCGCGGTAGCTCTCACCCCCTGCCAGATCCACATCAAAGAGGTGAATTTTATCATAGTGCTGAACAATCTCCCCTGCATCGGATATTAAGTAAGAACGATTATAGAGCTTATCACCTCCCTTGATTGCCAAAGAACCGATCAGCAACCAGACACCCAATTCTTTTGCCAAGGCCTTGAAGCGCGGCAGAGCTGGATGGCTATCCTCTTCATAAGCGAGTTTCAACTTTTCTTCTTGCGGGAAGAGCATAAAATCGCTGTTCTCGGGGGTAGCAATAAACTCCGCGCCCTGCGCAGCGGCTTCACGGATCATAGCATCAAGCATATCCAGATTATCCTGAATCGTCTCGCTCGCGGTAAACTGAATGCAGGCAACTTTCATTATAAGCCCAAAAGCGCGTCAAGCTTGCCTTGATCGTCCAGTGCATGAATATCATCGCAGCCGCCGATCAATTTATCATCAATGAAAATTTCTGGCACGGAAGTCTTACCGCCTGCACGCTGTGTCATTTTGTCACGCGCAGCTTGATTGCCTGTCACGTCATGATTGGTGTATTTAACGCCCTTTGAATCCAGCAGCGCCAAAGCACGCTTACAATATGGGCATGTAACAGTCGTATAAATTTCAATATTAGGCATGGTGATTCCTTTATCCTATTTTTGCGTATTATAGGCACAGCATATCATACACTCAAGATAAGGAATTGCTTTTAGCGCTCTGGAGTGGATGGAGATTCTTGTGCTTCAGAGGCTTGCTTTTTCTTATATCTCTCAATCTCACTCACAACTTCTAACGTTTTACCCAAAAGCTCCGGTTGATCCATAACCGCTTGGTTAAAGGCAAATAACGCGCATGCCATTGCATCAACATCGCCCCCAAAACCCACTTCGAAATCATCAACTTGATCCAGAAGATTTGCTGGCCGCTGTAGCTTTTGCTGCGCCTCATAATCAGCCTGAATGGATTCCAGAGTTGAATCTTCTGTCACAACGAACTCGTACTCACCCCACCTAAAAAAAACATCTTCATCTACCTGCTGACGCAGCTCCATTGCACCTTCAGCAATATCTTCAAAGTCTTCCAAACCCCAATCTACATCTGTATGCTCAATCATATCACCATTCCCTTTTTAATATTTCTCTGATCACCTTAGGAACCCAACCGTACATAAAAATAAAGATTATGTCAATATATTATTTCAACACTACATGGTCAAACGTATAAACCCTATTCATATTATGAAGCTGTGCGCGCATAGCATTTACAAATGCCTTGCTTTGTTGGTGGCTATCGCGCTCTTCCGGCAACGCGTGGTATAAAGGTCGAATTCTCTCGAAAATACCGCCATGTAGCGGCCTGCTTTGGCTTAGCATATACACATCTTCCTTGAGGGGGTGCTCTTTAAGGTGGGCATATTTGGAATAACTCCACGCCAACGAGAGATGTACGACATGCAGACTTTCATGGAATATCGTATTCAAAGCGATATAAAAATCATCAAAGCCTGCCTCTTTACTTGAATTCATAAAAATATCGGCTGCCCAATACGCCAGTTTTGGTTTTGTT
>JBFHFW010000192.1:0-3107 GCA_041583395.1 Alphaproteobacteria bacterium | reverse complement strand
GCTATCTTGGGCTTCTAGTTCACCACGTAGATCGCACTCAAGGACTTCTTTGACGTCTTCGCCGATATAGAGCTTGTTAAGCTCTTGCAAATTGGGCAGACCACCGAGCAGCAAGATGCGCTGGATGAACTTGTCCGCGTGCTTCATTTCCTCGATGGATTCATCATATTCGTGCTTGGCGAGTTTTGTAACGCCCCAATCTTCCAGCATACGCGCGTGGAGGAAATACTGGTTTACGGCGGTGAGTTCTTTTTTCAGTGCCCAGTTTAGATATTCAATGACTTTCTTATCGCCTTTCATTTTTCTCTCCTTTATTCGCTCAGTGCGCGGTTAATAATTGATTCGATATTTTTGGTATAATGACCGTAATCAAAGATATCGTCTAGATCGCTTTTGTCAAGTTTTTCAGTAACTTGAGAATCGGTCTCAAGCTCATCGCGGAGCGTCGTGTTTTTACCTTTGGCTTCCCAGACCTTCATGGCGTTGCGCTGGACGATGCGGTAGGCATCCTCGCGGCTGATGCCTTTTTGGGTGAGGGCGAGCATTACGCGTTGAGAGAAGAGAAGGCCGCCCATTTTCTCCATATTTTCGATCATGGTATCGGGATAAACGAGGAGCTGATCAATGACTTTTGCCAGACGATTGAGTGCATAATCGGCGCTGATCAGGGCATCTGGCAAAATGGTGCGCTCGACAGCAGAGTGTGAAATATCGCGCTCATGCCACAGCGCCACATTTTCAAGTGCCGGTGTGACGGCAGAGCGAATAATGCGTGCCTGTCCGGTGAGGTTTTCGCTGGCGATCGGGTTGCGCTTGTGTGGCATCGCAGAAGATCCCTTTTGCTTGGGCGAGAAATATTCCTCGGCCTCGCGGACCTCGGTGCGTTGCAAGTGGCGGATCTCCACAGCCAAATTCTCAATGCTGGAGGCGACAACGCCGAGCGTAGCAAAGAACATTGCATGGCGATCACGCGGGATAACTTGTGTGGCAACTGTCTCGGGCTTCAGGCCAAGCTTTTCGGCAACATAGGCTTCAACTTCGGGCGGAAGAACCGGATATGTGCCCACCGCGCCGGAAATTGTAATAGTGCTGACCTCTTCTTTGGCGGCAACCATGCGATCGCGCGCGCGTTTAAAGGCCGCGTAATGCCCCGCCAGCTTCATGCCGAATGTTGTGGGCTCGCCATGAATACCGTGAGAGCGCCCAATGCATAGCGTATCTTTATGCTCCAGCGCGCGCTTTTTGAGCGCAGCCATGACTTTTTCAATGTCGGCGATGATCAGGTCGGCCGCTTGGGTCAGCATCACGGCAAAGCTGGTGTCAATCACATCAGAGCTCGTCATGCCCTGATGAACATAGCGGCTTTCTTCGCCGACAAATTCTGCAACCGAAGTTAGGAAAGCAATTACATCGTGGTGAATCTCGGCTTCGATCTCATCAATGCGCTTGATATCAAAATTACCTTTTTCACGCAGCGCCTTGGCCGCACTTTCCGGCACGATGCCCAAATCAGCCATTTTTTCGAGGGCAAGTGTTTCAACCTCCAGCCAGATTTTGAATTTATTCTCGGGTTCAAAAATAGAAGCCATTTCAGGGCGTGAATAACGGGGAATCATGTGTGTTCAGTCCTTTGTTTTTGTTTAGGGGTTTTATAGAGGATTGGCTCAGGAGATGGAAGGGGGGATTTTATTTGCATAATACTTGATTTTTATGTTACGTGTATTGCGATGAAATTTCTGGAAAAAATAAAAGAGAAATGCTTTGGCAAAACCAAGGCGGAGCGCTATGGGCGCAAGCTTAAATTGCAGCAGCAATTTTGCAAAGCCGCAATGGTTGGTAATGCTGTAACAGTTGGTTATACCGCAGGTGGGCGTATCGGGGCTTTAGCATCCTTTAGTTTATTTCTTACAGGGCAAATAATTGGGGCATATTTTTTAGTAAAAAATAAGAAGATAAAGCGTTCAGAGAAGGGAATTATGGAGGCGAATTATAATGACGGCTTTGCTCTCATGAGCTTTATTGATCGTGAATTTACAAAAGATATAAATGTATTGAAGGAAGAGATGGGGCTTTCGGGCGAAGTATATTTTTTCATGAAAAATATAGGGGCGCAAAACAGCCAAAGGAAAGAGGGTGTGTATATAGCGGTATCCTCTTTGGGGGCTAATATGGCTCTTATTTTTTCTGAAGAGGCCTTGAGGATTCAGCCAGAGGATCTTTTGCCTTTAATTGCGCATGAGTTTTCTCATATTGTTCATGATCATGAGAGAAGAGAGTTTCACAGGAAGGAATCTTTTCAGGCAGCATGGTTTATGAATGCATTTTCTGTATCAGTTCAGGCTTTCTGGGCATCAAATTTTACACCGCTTATTTCATTTGCCGGTGGGGTCTTGGGGCATGAAATGTTAACGAAAAAATTACGTCGCTTAAATGAGCTTGAGGCAGACTTAGGTGCGGTTCAGGCGGTCGGTGCAAAAGATTTTTACAGGGCTTTCGGCAAAACTTTTGCTGATGTTTCTTTATCTTTAGATAAAGCAGCCATTAATTTTGGGTTGAAAATGGATCAGTCAATAAAAGAGCTGACGTTAAAAGAGCGTGTTATGTTTTTTGTGGAGGGCTTTCGTGCAACAAAAAGTATATCTTTGTTCCAGACGCACCCTAAAAAAGGCGAACGTTTGCAGGTTATTGCGGAGTTAGTGCAAAAGGAAGATCCTGATTTTACCCCTCCAGCTTTCGAGGTTGTAATAAACAAGACGACTTTCGAGGCAGAATATGGTGAAAATGCTGTCTCTGTTTTTAAGTCATGCTTGTCCGATGAGATCTTTGAAGATTATGGTCATCGGAATTTGAAGGTCATTTTTGCAGATGCGCAGGAGAATGAAGATCTGCCTGCGAACGATAATATGCCTGCTCTGGAAACGCCAAAGCAAGATTTGGAAAACCGTCTTTAAATCAGCCCTTCATTTTTAAAGCTGGTATAGCCATTGCGGCTGATGACGATGTGGTCATGGATGGTGATGTCGAAAGGTCTTGCGGCATCAATAATCTGGTTGGTCATCATGAGATCTGCTTCGGAGGGCTTGGGGTCGCCGCTGGGGTGGTTGTGG
>JBFHFW010000191.1:0-3132 GCA_041583395.1 Alphaproteobacteria bacterium | reverse complement strand
GATGTTTCGCCGAATAACGCCGCAATCGCAAGAACAGATCTTCGCTCTCACAAAACAATTACAACACGTACAAGCTTGCCCGTTCGTGCAATTGAAAACGCAGGATATGCCTTCCATATTGATACCGCTATGGGTGTTTTGCCCCGCGGAGAAATGCTGGTTTGCACGAAAGGCATGAGCAAAAAATCCTACGAAGATCTTATCCAGCGTGATTTTTTGGACTACAGTTTAGACCCTGCTGAAAATCTGATTGATGTATCACTCCGCGAGGCCAAACAAAACTTCGCATGTAATGTGCGCGTCCTTGCCGCCAATCATGTATTCATGTCGAAATGTTCATCGGCTATTACCGATCAAATCAAAGCACGCGGCTATGAAGTGCATGAATATGATCTAAGCTGCTTTATTATGGCGGGCGGTGGCGCACATTGTCTAACAAGTGTATTAGGTGAAAAAATTTATGCCGATAAAAAATCACCTGAGAACGTGTTGACGCCTCTTTAAAACCACGAATAATTTTAGAATTTCAGAGAAATAAAAAATAAAATGTCTGCGCAACCACTTGGATCCTCATTACGGCCAATTCCAGATATATCCGCCGTTACACCATCCAGCGGCGCCTTTAGTTTAAAGAATAATCTCATTAATCACCTCCAATGGGCACAAACAGTTCCACACGAGCAAGCTGTACAAGCAGAGGCGCAAAAATTGAGGCCTCTTTTTGAGGCATGGGCAGAGTACAGTAATGCTCCTCCACAGCCGCAGGAAAGGGGGATCTTAAATCTTTTTGGTCTTTTGAGCACATTGTTTGAATCCATGCATAAACAAGGCCAACCAAAAAATCTTGTTAGACCGCAAGATCTAGAAACGGCTTTTGTAAAAATAGCGCAAAAAAGCGGTTCTTTGATCCTTTCCGATATGCCAATGATAAACATTGCTGATTTTGAAGAACAGGCTCAAATTTGGAAACGCAGCGGTTGGTCTTATTCAGGAGATCGTTCAATATGTTTTCCTGCGAAGGATTCTATTCGTTCTTTTCGTGGGTGGGGTTTTATGCAGATTTTTAGAGAAGCGCCCACAACACGCGTAAGCTTTCCGGTATTGGGCCTAAGTGATAAATATCCCATTGATGATGTTTTGGCTGGAAATGGTAGCATTATCACCCATATGCAAAATATTGGCCGGATAACAAATCATGACTGGCTACATCATATGACAATGCCCAATGTAAATAGAACAATCGGATATTCTACATCTTTTTCTCACAAATTTGATGCAGCGCTTATAAAAGCTATTATAAAAACACCTAATACTGCCAAAATTAATAGAAATATTTACGAGGCTTTATGCATAAAAACACATGCTAATTTGGTACATGCCAATGCAGCAAAGAGATTATGGGAAAATCTTGGTCAGGAAATAGAATTACTTACCGAAGATCTCAATCAGCTATTTCACACTATAAATCAGTCACATTTTAACCAATCACAACATTACAAAGCCCTGCATTTTCTTGCCCTTACGACGGCCCGGATGTTAAGGCGTGTGGAAGAGATTGAGGGTCCTTTAACGCAAAAATTTTTGAAATCTGTTATGGACATGCCAACTTCTGGAAATACAATAGCACAACAAGCACGGGATAAAGTGTGGAAGATCGATTCTCGTACGAATTTACAAGACTCCTTTGCCGAGAAAGCAACATCCGAGCTAATAAGACAATCTGCACAATCAGGTTTATTTACGGAGATCTATGAAAATAACAAGTTTTCCCGCCAGAACCAAAAAATAGCCAAAAGCCTGGCTGTGGCTTGTAGAGACTTTGCTTTAGACAACAACTAAGAGGGTGCTCTAGCCGCTTTTTCATCATGGCCTGAAACACCCATACGGTCTTGCAGGATATTTAAAACATCATCGGGTATAATCCCCTGATCTGCCCAAAGCACCATCAAGTGAAACAGCAAATCCGCGCTTTCGGCCTTGAGTTTCTCACGATCGCCCTTTACGGCCTCGATAATCGCCTCAATAGCCTCTTCACCGACTTTCTCGGCAATTTTCGGAGTACCCTTGGCATACAAAGAAGCCACATAAGACTCCTCCGGCGCGGCACCCTTTCGTGCCCGCAAAACCTCGTATAACTCTTTTAAAATCTGATCACTCATGGCTATAACCGTACCGGAATTCCCGCATCGCGCATAGCCTCTTTTGCCTGCTGGATCGAGTATTCACCAAAATGAAAGATCGAAGCCGCAAGCACTGCACTCGCCCCGCCTTGCTGTACACCCTCAACCAGATGCTGCAAATTCCCGACACCGCCCGAGGCAATCACCGGAATAGACACCGCATCTGATACTGCGCGCGTCAGGGGCAAATTAAAGCCTGCCTTTGTTCCATCACGATCCATGGAGGTCAGTAAGATCTCGCCCGCACCATAATCCGCCATGCGTTTCGCCCACGCGACCGCATCAATGCCTGTGCCTTTGCGCCCGCCATGAGTGAAGACCTCCCACCCTGCAGAACCGTCTTCTTTGGCCTTGGCATCAATCGCCACCACAATACATTGCGAGCCACATTTTTGCGCCGCTTCGCGCACAAATTCAGGATTTTTTACAGCCGCCGAGTTAATCGCAACTTTATCGGCACCGGCTTCTAATAAAGCACGAATATGCGCCAGCGTACTAACCCCACCCCCGACAGTGAGCGGCATAAAGACTTCTTCCGCGACATGTTTCACAGTCTCTAAGATCGTATCACGTCCATCACTGGTCGCCGTAATATCCAAAAAGCACAGCTCATCCGCGCCTTGGGCATCATAAATGCGGGCTTGCTCAACCGGATCACCGGCATCAATGATATCGACAAAGTTCACGCCCTTTACAACGCGGCCATTATCGATATCGAGACAGGGAATAATACGGGTCTTTAACATGTTCCCTTGATCGCAGATTTCATACGCGTGATCAAGAGAATTAAGGGGTAACAGGCACCAATTGCCCTCTTTGCAGCTGACCCAAAATATCAACTTGTTTTTTCGCTTGTGTTTTTGAGTGCACACCTAGCGCTATTTCTTTAAGCTGCTCTGTAAAGAAAGGGGCATAGCCTCTCTGATTCACCCAATCAAAGGCTTTCACGACT
>JBFHFW010000190.1:0-3141 GCA_041583395.1 Alphaproteobacteria bacterium | reverse complement strand
TACAATTGAAAACCTGAATATTGAAGGCGAAAGCAGATTAGGCGAATTAGATCTTCTGTTTCCCCTTGTCAGAAATCGCCAATATAATATTAATCTAACTGGTGGCTTTACCTATCTAAACTCCAAAACAGATCTTTCTGATATCCAGATTTCCGAGGATCGCCTACGTTATCTCCGTGCTGGTACAGAATTTGATTTCACCGACAGCCTTTATGGCGTAAACCTCCTTAATTTTGAGTTCTCACAAGGTCTAGACATCTTAAATGCCACAGATGATGGTGTGGGACGTTCGCGCTCAATCGGAGAACATAAATTTTCACGCATTACCGGTATCGCCACACGCCTACAGGGCTTGAGCGATAAATGGTCAGCCCTTCTCTCTGCATCCGGGCAATATTCATGGGACTCACTGCTCTCCTCCGAGCAATTCTTTGTGGGCGGGGAAGCTTATGGTCGTGCCTACGATTCCGGCGAGATATCAGGCGACCACGGTGCAACAGGCGTAATTGAACTGCGCTATGGCGGCCCCACAAAAGACAGCGAATTCATCAACTCTTACCAATTCTATGGCTTCTACGATATCGGGAAAGTCTGGAATCGTGAAAGCGTTGTTGGTGAAAACAAAAGCGAATCTTTGGCCTCCGCCGGTCTCGGCGTTCGTTTTAACGTCGCCCACGATATCTCAGGATATCTGGAAGTCAACGCACCGCTAACACGTGACATTGGATCTGAAGGCAGTGATGGCGATGACCCCCGCATTTTCTTTAGACTGCTAAAACGCTTCTAAAGCCAAAAGCTATTCTCCAAATCAAAAGCCTGATATGCAGCAAAACATATCAGGCTTTTTTTAGTGATTTAAAAATACTATGGAGCTATATCAGCCTCGCAAGGATCATTATCGAGATATGCATTTGCACAAAGGATCTCATTGGCTTCATCCCGGGGCGCTGCCTCGTCTCCACCGGCTGCAGGTTCAACAGCTGTCACATCAGTGGGTACACCTTCACCGCCTGCTGGCTCAAGTCCGGCTAAAACACCTGTGGTAGCGGGCTCGGAATATGCAATACTCACATCTGTATTAACCTCTAGTACTTCCACAGGCTCAAAAGACTGATCAAATACCAAAGACTGATTTGCTACAGAAATGATAGGGCGATTTAGCGGATCAAGCTCTAACAAAGGCTCGACAATAATAGGTTCTGCCTCTGGTGCAAAGATCGTCAAGAAATCGCTGACATAGCTGATCATGTAGTTCTGACTTTCAATATCGACAGTTCCTTGATTAATTTCGTAAGCACCTACATCTTCACCCGGATCACGCTCAAGCTCACCGAACAGGAGACTTTCGTTATCATCAAACTTAAAGCCGGATGCCGTATACGTTAACTCGGGATCAATATCACCAAATAGTTTGCTTTTTGTATCGGCGGTGATCGTCAAAGTCGCAGGCGTGATCTCTAAATCATGACCATTATAAGTGATGAAATAGTTTGCACCTGCATCAAGTGTATTTTGGTTAATATCGTAGAACCCGACATCTTCACCCGCATCACGGTCAAGCGCGCCTGTCAGAATACTTTCATCATCGCTAAGTTTAAAGCCCGATGCCATGAATGTCAGCGTTGGATCGGCATCACCATAGACCTTGACCTGATGGTCAGCAGTAATGACAAGCTCGGCAGGGTTTACACTCAACGTACCGTTCACAAGGGTAATGTCATAGTTACCAAGACCGCTGCCGACAGGATCGGAAATAATGATATCGTAATCCCCGACATTCGCAGTATTAACCGCGCCATCTGACATCAATGTCACACTATCAACACTATCCATGCCCAGCAGGCCTGAAGTCATGAACTCTGTACCATTAAAGAGGAATGTATCACCGTAGGTTTTCATCTGATCATCAGCTGTGATCAAAAGAAGCTCTGCTGCGGTAATGGTCAACGCCCCATCAACGTAAGAGATATCATAGTTCCCTGATGTGAGGCCGGAAGGTTCAATCACATAAGAGCCAACATTCGTCGCACCCTGTGATGTTCCACCAAAGACCAGCATACCACCAAGATCACCTTCATCATCCATGAACTTGAAGCCGTCATATGTCACGCCGTTACCACCACTGTAAGGTACCGCATCATAGACTTTACTATCATCATTGGCCGTAACAGTCAGAGGCGCAGGTGTGATTTCTAGATCATGCCCTGTATAGCTGATCACATAGTTACTACCTGCATCCAGCGTGTTTTGATTGATGTCATAGAAGCCGACATTCTCACCAGCTACACGGTCAAGTTCACCGGTGATAAGGCTTTCATCATCCATAAACTTGAAGCCGGAGGCCATATAAGTCAGCATCGGATCGGCATCACCATATTCCTTGACCTTGTGATCGGCTGTGATTGTCAGGGTCGCTGGCGTGATTTCCAAATCATGGCCAGTATAGCTGATCACATAGTTCGATCCGGCGGCCAATGTGTTCTGGTTAATATCATAGAAGCCAACATTCTCACCTGCATTGCGGTCAAGCGCGCCGGTGAGAATACTTTCATCATCCATAAACTTGAAGCCGGACGCCATGAAGGTCAGCATCGGATCGGCATCACCATATTCCTTGACCTTGTGATCGGCTGTGATTGTCAGGGTTGCTGGTGTGATCTCCAGATCATGACCAGTATAGCTGATCACATAGTTTGATCCGGCGGCCAATGTGTTCTGGTTGATATCATAGAAGCCAACATTCTCACCAGCCACACGATCAAGTTCGCCAGTGATAAGGCTTTCATCATCCATAAACTTGAAGCCAGATGCCATATAAGTCAGCATCGGATCGGCGTCACCATATTCCTTGACCTTGTGATCGGCTGTGATTGTCAAAGTGGCTGGCGTGATCTCCAGATCATGACCAGTATAACTGATCACATAATTCGATCCCGCGGCCAAGGTATTTTGGTTGATGTCATAGAAGCCAACATTCTCACCTGCATCGCGGTTAAGCTCACCGGTGATGAGGCTTTCATCATCCATAAACTTGAAGCCGGACACCATATAGGTCAGCATCGGATCGGCGTCGCCATATTCTTTGACCTTGTGATCGGCTGTAATCGTCAACTCGGCAGGGGTGATTTCTAAATCATGCCC
>JBFHFW010000189.1:0-3175 GCA_041583395.1 Alphaproteobacteria bacterium | reverse complement strand
GTCTTTTGCAGTAAATATTTTAAAGTTAATCATGATGATCTCCTGTTATGTTTGCGTATTGCATGCGTTTGATTTAAACATCACCTGACACCACTACGCAAAAAGAACCGCAAAAGGCGATATACATATGAAACCATCTGCCCGCATTCAGGCCACAATCGATATTCTCGAGAGAATTTCAGCCAATAAACGCGTCCCCATGGATGCGATGGTCGGGGACTATATGCGTGGGCGGCGCTATATCGGCTCCAAAGATCGTGCGGCCATTGTCGAACGCTGCTACCACATCACCCGCGCCCATGCACGGCTGGGATGGTGGCTGGAGCAAAGCCATATGCCCGATACACCGCGTAACCGTGTGCTGGCCTATTTGGCGCTTGCAGAATCTACCAACCTCAAACGCGCAAAAGATCTCTTTGACGGTACGCAATACGCACCCGAAATTCTAGATCAAGCCGAAGAAACTTTTATTACTGCCCTTGAGGGCAAAAAGCTTGATGATGAAAACATGCCCGAGGTCACGCGCGTTGAATGTCCGCCCGAATATGAGACCTCCTTACGCGGCTATTTTGGCAATGACTTCAAAACCGAGATGGCGGCGATGTTAGAGCCTGCCACACTGGATCTGCGCGTCAACAGCTTTACGATTGACCGCGACAGCGTTCAAAAATCGCTGGAAAAAGACGGCATTGAAACAGACCTCACACCCTATAGCCCGTGGGGACTGCGTGCGCGCGCCAAGGTTTTTATCTCCAAAACCAAGGCCTTTAATAAGGGCTGGATTTCCATTCAGGATGAGGGCTCACAGCTTATCGCCCATATCTGTGATGTCAAACCCGGCATGCAAGTGCTCGATTATTGCGCGGGTGCAGGCGGAAAAACGCTGGCACTGGCCTCGGCCATGAATAAAAAAGGCCGCATTGTTGCAACCGACAACGATGATAAGCGCCTCGCCAAGGGTAAACAGCGCTATAAAAAATCAGGGCTGGCGGATATCATCGAGGCGCGCCCTCTCACGGAAGAAAAAAACCGCAAATGGCTGCGCCGTCAAAAAGGTACATTTGATCTGACGCTGGTTGATGTGCCATGCTCCGGCACTGGTACGTGGCGGCGTAATCCCGATATGCGCTGGGTGAATTATGGCCCCGATCTGGCGGAGCTTACAACAATCCAAGCCAAGATCCTTGATAAAGTCGCCCATACAGTAAAAACCGGCGGAAAACTGGTCTATGCGACATGCTCGCTCCTGCCGGAGGAAAACGAGCAACAAATCGAAGCCTTTTTGGAGCGTCATCCGGATTTCGAACTTCTTCCTCTTGATGAAGCTAAAGGCCTCGGCACGCCCTATATGCGCCTAACCCCGCACCGCCATAATACGGATGGCTTCTTTGCCGCCGTGATGGTACGGAGATAAACCCTTCACGCAAAAAAAACTCTGCTAGAGTATAGCTGGTTTCTTTTGAACAGGAGAAAAAATGCTTAAAGACCATCACCACAGCCCGGAAGCCATCCAGTCACGCTTAAATGCGGGTCCTGATGCTTTTTACCTGAAAGAATGGGTCTATGGTGGAATTGACGGCGCAGTGACAACATTCGCAGTGGTCGCCGGTGTTGTCGGTGCAAGCTTATCCCCTGCGATTGTTCTGATTTTGGGATTGGCCAATTTGCTGGCTGATGGATTTTCTATGGCTGCCAGCGCTTATAGCAGCGCCAAAGCCGAGGCCGATAATTATCGCCGCTTACGGGCGCGGGAGATTAACCACATCAAAAACCATTATGATGGCGAATTAGAAGAAACGCGCCAAATCCTTGAAGCAAAAGGCTTTCAAGGCGAAGAGCTTACCAACATGGTCGATAGCATTTCCAAAAACCATGATATCTGGATCGAGTTTATGCTGCAGGAAGAATATGGCGTTTCCCGCCCGATGCACTCTGCCGCGAGAGCTGGTCTGCACACATTCGGCGCTTTTTTCATCTGTGGCTCAATGCCGCTTGTGCCGTTTTTGCTACCTGATCATTTTCTACCTGCCGGATTTCAGCCAATAATGGCTCTTATTCTCTCCGGCATTACCTTTTTTGCCATTGGTTCCCTGAAAAGCTTCTGGTCGGTTAAGACGCTCCTGCGGGAGGGCTGTGAAACCCTGTTCATTGGTCTTTTCGCCGCAGCATTGGCTTTTGCTGTCGGGTATCTGCTACAAACGCTTGCCTAGCGCTAGCCCACCGTCGGAGACATCACAGCAGGAGATAAAGGCTGCGCGCGCGCAATATAAAGCGCCTCAAGAGCCGCAAAATTTTGCGGTGGCAAACTCACTTCCTCTCCGGCTTTTTGCATCTCGCAAAGCGTCTGGTAGGCTTGGTGATATTGTTGGATAAAAACGTTATAGCCCGTTTGATCCAAAATCCCTTTTTGCCCGTCAGCATATTGCGCAATACAATTTGCACTCTCGAAAGGTTTGTCTTTGCGGAACAAAAGTAATGTATCAGCAGCCTCAAAATAAATGGGCATACGCTGCGGCAGGAGAATACCTTTATTACGCACATCCTCGGGCGTTGATTGGTAATTGCCCTGCTTACCAATGCGGTGCTGTACCAGCTCCATGCGCAATTCATCGGACGCCGAACACACTAACAAATGGATATCATGGCCAGCACCTTTGATTGATTGCAACAAACCACCGACATGCGGGCTGGTCATGGTGGTGCCGTGTGCAACATCGTAGCCCCTGTGAACGGCATCATTTAAAACACGTAATGTTGAATAATTGGAAGCCGGACGACCGACATCATAAAAACGCCGTTGCGCGACCTCATAATGTCCATCAAATTTCGCGATCTCGCCAAAACTTAGAAGAAAGCCACTAAGGAAAGTCATACGCGCTAGCCCCCATGGATCTGGATCAACTTTCACGACGTTTTCAAATGCCTGCGGATCGTTTTCCAGCACCTGATCAAGTGTTGTTGACTTACTCGATCCCGGGCCACCACATGTACCGATATAAAAGGGCGCACGGCCTTGGGGGCGCTCAACATTCATCCATGCGAATTGCTTGATGATTTCCTCATCCAGAGCAATAAGCTGCATGATTTTATCACGGTGCGATAATAGCTCCGGATATTTTTGCCACAAATCACTCTCAGGCTCATATTGCGCCTGCCAATTCTCGATAATATTTTG
>JBFHFW010000188.1:0-3179 GCA_041583395.1 Alphaproteobacteria bacterium | reverse complement strand
TGCCCCCTATCTGGCATAAATCAAAACTGAAAACTAGGACAAAATCATGGACGAACAGAAAAAAATCGAAAAACAAATTAAAGACCAACCTCAACAAGCCCCCGAAGATGAAAAGCAAGGCTTTAAAGACTCAGGACTCCTTGAGCCCACCCGTTTTGGAGATTGGGAAGTGAATGGCCGCTGTTCGGATTTTTAAAGTCTAAAAGTCTAAAAATCTAAATCTACAATCACCGGCACATGGTCGGAGGGCTTATCCCAATCACGTGCTGCTGTCCAGATTTCATGGCTGCTGAGGGCTGATTTTAAAGGCGGCGTAACCCAAATATGATCGAGCCTGCGCCCACGGTTGGATTTTTTCCAATCACGATTGCGGTATGACCACCAGCTATAGGCTTTTTCTTCTGCCGGAACGAAGTGCCGCGTCACATCAACCCAATCGAGAGAGGCCTGCATCGCGTTCAAACGCTCTATTTCAGGTGGTGTATGAGACACCACTTTCAAAAGCTGCTTATGCGACCACACATCATGCTCCTGTGGCGCGATATTAAAATCCCCAACCACGACCAAAGGATCATCAGGCGTATAGCGATCCGCGAACCACGCTGTCATTTCCTCGACAAAATCAAGCTTATGCTTGAACTTCTCGTTAATTGTAACATCGGGCTCGTCGCCACCGGCGGGGATATAAAGATTATGCAGCTCGAAACCTTTGAACTTCGCAGCGATATGCCGGCAATCTTCGCGCCCGACACGGTGATGGATATCCGTGGCCTCAAACGGGTGTTTAGAAATAATGGCCACACCGTTATAGCTCTTCATCCCGTGGAAATGGATATACTTATATCCCGCTTCCTGTATAGCTTCGATTGGAAAATGCTCGTCCGGCGTTTTGGTTTCTTGCAGACATAAAATATCCGGCTCACGCTCTTTCAAGATAGTGAGCACATGATTAATGCGCAAGCGTACCGAATTGATATTCCAGGTAATAATACGCATTAAAAAGGCAATTGTGCATTTGTAGGAAGACCGGATTCTTCCATCATGGATTTCGTTGACTCTTGAATTTGCTGATCTTTAGCGGCGCTTGCATTATTCACCGCAGCAATCACCAAATCTTCAAGAGTTTCCACGTCCGAGGCATCAACAATCGAAGGATTAATCTTAATGGAGCGCACAACACCTGCACAGCTCATCTCAACCTGCACAAGACCATCACCCGCTTGACCATTCACATACATTTCTTTGAAGCGCTCTTGCATTTCCTGCATTTTTTGCTGCACCATTTGGGCTTGCTTCATCATTTTTTGAATATTTAACATGATTAATTATCCTCTTCTTTAATCGTTTGAATTTCTTTCAGCTTTGCTTCAGGGAACACAGCCATAACATCGCGCATCACTGGCAATGCCAGAATGTTATCGCGCTCTTCTTGCTGCACTGCCTCTTTTTGCTGCTGCAAAGTCGGTGCGGCATTCCCGTGAGTGACAACACTAATCACCCAGCGCTGACCAGCGGCTTGCGTTAAGACTTTACCCAGATTTTGCGTCAAAGATTTCGGTGCATCTTCTGCAACCTTTACCTCAATCAAACCTTGCGCAAATTTCACCAGATGCAAGTTACAGCGCACTTGTGAGGCCAGCACAATCTCGTTCGCTTCCTCCAGACAAACCGCCACATCCTCAAGCGAATAAAGCGCCGTAATAGCCGCAGGTTGTGCCACAGGCTCAGGAGCGGGCATTGGAGAAGGCACGGCGGCGGCTGATATATATGCCACATTTGAAGATACTGCCTTTGCCACGGGCGCGCCCTCGGGAGAAGACGTCGATGCAGAAGCTGGCGTTGAAGACGTAGAAACGCTGCCACCACCACTTTCCAGTTTTTTAATGAGATCCCGCGGGTCAGGTAAATCTGCCGCATAAGCAAGACGAATAATCACCATCTCCGCGGCACTCTGCGGATTAGGCGCGCCTTGCACCTCACTTAACCCCTTCAGCAAAAGCTGCCATGTCTTGCCCAATGTCGGCATTGATAAATCCGCAGCAATATCTGCAGCGCGCTTCACCTGATCCGGCGCCATGGCATGCTTGCCCTCGACAGCCGCTGGAACCGCCCGCAACTTGGTCAGAATATGGGTCAGATCCAACAAATCCTGTATCAGCACCACCGGATCAGCACCCGCGCGGTAAAGCTCATCCATAATATCAAGCGCTTCAGGCGTATTCCCGCTCAGCGCTCTTTCCAGTAAATCCAGATTACGCGCCCGATCAGCCAGCCCCAACATATCCTGCACCAGCGCCACCGTAATCTTATCGCTTGTCAGGGCAATCGCCTGATCTAGCAAGCTTAGACCATCACGCACTGATCCATCGGCAGCGCGCGCAATGAGAGCCATGGCTTCCTCATCGGCTTTAACACCCTCGGCTTCGGCAATTTTAGCAAAATGCGCACTCAGTGTCGGTACATCCACGCGCTTAAGATCAAAGCGCTGACAACGCGAAAGAACAGTAATAGGCACCTTGCGAATCTCGGTCGTCGCAAAGATAAATTTCACATGTGCAGGCGGCTCTTCCAGTGTTTTGAGGAGGGCATTAAATGCATTTTTGGAGAGCATATGCACTTCGTCGATGATGTAAATCTTATAACGTGCCTCAGTCGGGGCATAGCGCACACCATCGAGAATTTCACGGATATCATCAACGCCTGTGCGCGATGCGGCGTCCATCTCGATCACATCGGGGTGGCGATCCTCGGCGATGGCGCGGCAGACATCACAATCCGATGTATCACCCACAGTCGGCTTTGCCTTACCATCCGCGCCCTTATAATTAAGCGCCTTGGCAATAATCCGCGCCGTTGTCGTTTTACCGACCCCGCGCACACCGGTGAGCATAAAAGCATGCGCAATCCGCCCACTTTCAATCGCATTGGACAGCGTGCGCACAAGCGCTTCTTGCCCGATCAGCTCCTCAAAATTCTGAGGACGGTATTTACGGGCTAAAACGCGGTATTCTTCAGGTGATTTTTTTTCCTCGGACATATGCCACACATTAGAGCGATTCTAAAGATGACGCAAACACTGCAAATGCATTATCCATGAGAAAATAAAGGAAAGTGGAAGACTGAATACGACCCGAATAAATCACTTACGGCTGCTGTCTTTCGACCCTGACCGGGTTCGG
>JBFHFW010000187.1:0-3209 GCA_041583395.1 Alphaproteobacteria bacterium | reverse complement strand
TACGCGATTGAAGACCCAGTTATAACTACTGAGAACGTCTTCAACGTAATCAAGGGGCGTAGGGGAGAATTCTTCTTCTACGATTTGTCGCTGGAGTTGCATATTATTTTACAGCTTTCTTAGATGTTGTTTTTTTAGGGGCGGCTTTCTTGGTTGCCGCAGGTTTTTTAGCAGGAGCCTTCTTTGCAGGTGCTTTTTTAGTGGTTCCAGCAGCAGATTTACCTTTTTCGAGAACCTCAATGCGCTTTTCAAGCTTTGCAATAACGGCCTCAAATTCCTCGCGCGGCACAGCGTCAAGGCGATGGGCGATTTCACCGCTTTTTACTTTAACCTCTTTGCCGACTTTTTTTGCGATTTGACCAACTTTTTTCGCGGTTTTACTGGCAACACGTGTAATATCTTCGAGAACTTGCTCTTTTTTCTGCATGACATTGAACCTTGATATGTTTGAATTATCCTTTTGGTAGCATTGACTTGGACGCGCCTTCAATGTCTTTTAGAGATGCGAGTAAAACCAGATGTGGATAGAAAAATGATTGTTGATTTTCCTGACATTGATCCCGTTGCCATTTCTATTGGTGCGCTACAAATTCGCTGGTATGCACTTGCATATCTGGCGGGATTTTTACTGGGATGGTGGTATGCGCTGAAGCTCATCAAGCATTTCTTTGCAGATGGTACCATTACCAAAGCCCATATTGATGATTTCCTGTCATGGGCAATTATCGGTGTTATTCTGGGGGGACGGATCGGTTATGTGCTCTTTTACCAATGGGATTATTTTTCCGGCTATCCGCTTGAGGCTCTTAAAATCTGGCACGGTGGGATGTCATTCCATGGTGGTGCACTTGGTGTCATTGCCGCGCTTTTTGCATTTGCATGGCGTAGAAAAATACCGGTGTTGAGGTTGGCTGATATTATTGCCTGTGTAACGCCGATTGGCCTTTTCTTCGGGCGCATTGCCAATTTCATTAATGGCGAGCTTTATGGGCGCATTACTAACGGGACGTGGGGCGTTGTGTTTCCGGGGGGCGGCAGTATGCCGCGCCACCCCAGCCAGTTTTACGAGGCTGCACTCGAAGGACTAGTGCTTTTTGTGATTTTATTCCTTGCGGTAAGGCGCAAAGCTATTCGTGAAAAAGCGGGTGCATTATCCGCGATCTTCTTGATAGGTTATGGCTCTTTCCGCTTTTTTATCGAGCATTTCCGCGAACCTGATGAGTATTTAGGCTTTGTGCTGGGGCATTTGTCTATGGGGCAGGTTCTATGCTTGCCGATGATTGCCTTGGGCGCAGGTCTTTTGCTTTGGAAAAAGAGCAAAGATGCTTGAAGATATTATCAAGGTGCAGATTAAAGCGCAGGGACCGATTGATATCGGTGCTTATATGATGCAGGCGCTTGGCCATCCGCAGCATGGCTATTACATGAAAAAAGACCCGTTTGGCGCGCAAGGTGATTTTACAACAGCGCCTGAGATTTCCCAGATGTTTGGCGAGGTCTTGGCCGCATGGATTGCTGATGTCTGGTTTAAAATTGGCCAGCCGGAAAAATGGGCATTGTTGGAGTGTGGACCCGGGCGCGGTACATTGATGGCCGATATTTTGCGTACGTTTAAAGCAATCGGCGTAGCGCTCCCAACGCCTTATCTTTTGGAAATCAGTCCGGTGCTTAAAGCCATGCAGCAAGGGCGCATAGCGGACGGCGTTTGGATAGACCAGCTTGATAAAATCCCCGCAGATTTACCGCTTATCGTGATCGGCAATGAATTTTTGGATGCTTTGCCCTTTAAGCAACTGCAAAAGGTCGGTGATATCTGGATGGAGCGTGTGATTACTCTTAATGATGCTGGTGATTTATCATTTGCCCTGCGGCCTTATCATGGCGAAGCACCAAATGTTCATGCGGCAGACGGGATGATCTTTGAAACCGCACCTGCGCGGGAAAGCTTTGTGCATGAGGTTAATGCGCGTGCAACAGCATCCTTGTTTATTGATTACGGACATCTTGAGGCCGGCACAGGCGACACATTCCAAGCGCTTTATAAACATGAATATGTTGATGTGCTCACCTATATCGGTGATGCGGATTTGACCTCTCATGTTGATTTTTCGGTGCTGGAGGGGCAAAAGACAGAGCAGGGCGCTTTTTTAAAATCTCTCGGGATTGAGGCGCGAGCAGAGGTTTTGCGTGCCAAAGCGCCTGTTGAGATTGATGCGGCGCTTCACCGTCTTACAGCGGACGATCAAATGGGTAAACTTTTTAAAGTCATAGGACACACCAATGAAAACATACAACTGGCCGGTTTCTGAGAATGTGAATGCCGCATTTTTGGGGCGTAAAGGTGGCGTTAGTCAGGGGCTTTATGCTGGCCTGAATTGTGGGGTAGGTTCAGGAGATCATCCTGCGCATTTAAAGAAAAACCGTGCAATTGCGGCGCAAGCGCTAGGGGTTAGCAATGAGAATTTGCTGGCACTCTATCAGGTTCATGGCAATGAATGTATGACAGTAACCGAGCGTTGGCGCATGGGTAAACGCCCTAAGGCCGATGCCGCAGTGACAGATGTTAAGGGCTTAGCGCTGAGTATCCTTACTGCGGATTGTGCGCCTGTGTTATTCGAAGGCGATAATGGCGGCATTATCGGCGCGGCGCATGCCGGATGGAAAGGAGCGCTTGGTGGTGTGTTGGAGGGCACAGTGCAGGCCATGAATATTGCACCCGATAAAATCCGTGCTTGTATCGGGCCTTGCATCGCAAAGCGTTCTTACGAAGTCGACGCTGGTTTTTTCAAGCAGTTTATTGAGACATGCGAAGATTATGAGCGGTTTTTTCATGGTTCTTCCAAGCCTGAGCATTATCATTTTGATCTCGCAGGCTTTTGCGCACTTAGACTATATGAGGCGGGTCTTCGTGATGTCACTATTGCGGGTATGGATACTTATGCAGATGAAGAAAATTTCTACAGCTATCGCCGCGCGACACATCGCGGAGAGCAAGATTATGGTCGGCAACTCTCGGGAATTGTTATTCGGTAGTTGATTTTCATCTGTCTTTTTTCTTATAAAAGGGACAGTGCGTTTTTACTGTTTTAAAGGATGATAATATGAAGCTCATATCGGGGAATGCAAATCGTGGTCTCGCCGAAGGAATCTCCAGCTATCTGGATATACCGCTTACTCAGGCCAGCATCAAACGCTTTGCCGATATGGAG
>JBFHFW010000186.1:0-3228 GCA_041583395.1 Alphaproteobacteria bacterium | reverse complement strand
GCTCCCGTTTCTAAAACCAAAGTAAGCTGGACAATAAAGGCGCTGTATGGGCTGTGTACCTTTTTGACAATGGCGTGGATGACATTTTGCATCGGCTATGCGCTGCAGCAGGGACAAAGCTTTTCTTATGCGCCGCATGAGTTGGGCGCATTTTTAGCAGGCATGTTTGCGCCACCCGCATTGCTGTGGATGGTGATGGGATCAATGCACCGCCGTGCCGACATGATGAACTATGCGGCGATTTTGCGCGGAGAGCTTCATTCCATTCTTCTGCCTTCCGATGAAACAGCAGGTATGATCAATAAAGATGTCGAGCGTTTGATGAAACAGGCTGCCGAGGTTTCAACATCATCGCGCGCGGTTTTGAAAGCTTTGCAACGTGCGCGTCAGGGGTTGCGCGCTGAAATCCGTGACTTTTCCGGCGTATCCAAAAAAGCGGAGTTTCATATTGACCGTCTGGCAGATTCGCTCACCGAGCGTTCGGAAAAACTGGGTGGGCTGATTGCTGATATCGAGAAATGCACTGCAGAAATTGATAAGACAGCGCAAAATGGTGCGGATGCGTGGGACACAGCAACTATTCGCATTCTTGACCGCACCAGTGAGATGAAAGCAGCCATGACCGATGGTGTTGATAAAATTCTGGGGGCTGCCGAACAGGCTGAAACCCGCACACAAAAAATGACAGATAATCTTTCGCAAAGCTATGACAGGCTGAATGAGAGTGTTGATAAAACAGCGGATCGTTTGGAAAACTTGGGAAGTAAATTCGATGGTCAGAGTGATGCGCTTTCAAATATTACGGATCAGGTCGCAGCAAGAACAGAAATTCTGGCTGAAAATATCAAAGATCATATCACATCCCTCGACGAGCTTTCTGAGCGCGCATTAAGAGCCATGAACCAAAGCGTTGATACAATCGATACGCACAAACGGGCGCTTGATGAAAGTGCGGAGGCTGTGGCTAAGCAATCCGAGAATGTAGCCTCTTTTGTCGCCGGGAGCGCCGAGACATTACAAACGATGGTGCGTCATGTGGAAAAAGAAACGGATGCACTGGAAGATCGCATCATGGATAAGACGCAGCGCCTCGATGCGACAATTCGTAATATCGCAAGAGAAGCGAGCAATGTTGAACATGTCGGCGAGGAAGCGGCAAACAAATTGAGTGAAGCTTTATCTGCAGCCATAACAGGTGCGGAAAATGTGAACGCGGCTGTACGCCGCGCCGTTGATGATCTGCAGGCGACGCATGAGGATTCCGAAGATAGGGTCATGTCCATTATGGCCATGTCGCAGGATAATATCAGCAAGCTTCAATCCGTGACCCAGAGCAATGTATCGGGCATGGAAAAAGTTATTGGTCTGGTTGCGCAAGAGTGCAACTCTATGGACGTTGCCACCCGGGAAATGCAGGCACAAATGCAGAGCTTTACAGCCGCATTCGAGGAACAAGATCGCGAGATTGCAAAATCTATGGCGCGCTTGTTCGAAGGATTGAAAGATGTACAGGCC
This sequence comes from Alphaproteobacteria bacterium, assembly GCA_041583395.1. Taxonomy (GTDB): domain Bacteria; phylum Pseudomonadota; class Alphaproteobacteria; order Micavibrionales; family Micavibrionaceae; genus UBA6929. The sequence goes on along the minus strand of JBFHFW010000186.1, from coordinate 1,713 downwards.
GCGCTTGCTAAGCCTTTGCGTGATATTAATAGTGCCGTGACAGATGCCGATATGCGTCACCAGATTATCGAGGATCTCTTGCAGCGCCGCGTCAAAGATCTTAACGATGCCAGCGAAAAAGCCAAGGAGAGCGCCGAGGTCATCCGCGTGACGCTCAATGGGCAGGCGCAGGAAATATCAACGCTTTCCGGTCAAATCGCAGGGCAGGCGCGCACGATTAACGAGCAAATGCGCCTTCAAAAAGAAGAGCTGGCCAATGGTGTTTTGGACTCTTTGGCGCAAATCCAACGTGTTGAAGAAAGTCTGGATGCGCAATCCAAAGCACTGGGTGACATCGCACAAAGCGCAATTGTGGATATAAATGCGCTTGAAGGGAAGATTGCAGACCGTTGTGGTGAGCTTAGCAGCGCGACACAAAAAGCACTGGCTGAGATGAATGTGCTGGATAACGCCTTTGAAGAACAATCTGCACGAATTAAAGAGCGTAGTTTTGATGCGACACAAGCTGTCTCGGGAGCAAAAGATGCACTGCTTTCAACGGCTGAATCTATAGTTCCTACATGTGAAAAGGCTGTTGAAGCAGCAAACGCACTGCAGGTGAAATACGAAGATCTGCAAGTATCGTATGAAGAATCCAGCGTCAATAATCTGGCAAAGCTGCAAAAAATAGGTCTGGAGTTCGATACAAGCTTGGAAAACCTAAAAACTGGCAGCGAGGATGCGGCAAAAATTTTGCAGGAAACCAGTATGGATCTGCGCCGTTCAACCAGCTCTTTGGAGAGTGCATCACATGTGGCTAGTGAAAAAATGCGCGCCGTATCTGCATCGCTAAAAGATCAGACATCCGATATACATCTCTTAACGGATCAGTCTTTACTCAAAATTGAATCCATCCAAAATATTATTAACGAGCAATTCCAAGAAGGCTTTGCATCGGTTGGTCAGGCGGTCACACAGTTAAAAGATGCTGGCGAGGTCTTTATACAAAGCTCTCATAAAATTAAGGAATCAGCTCAGCACTCTGCGGAAGGGTTCACGCAATCCGGGCTAAAAATCCGTGACGAGGCAGAGCAGCTGAATAAGGCTGTCGAGAAAACAGCGGAACAGACGAAGTTGCTGATCAGGGGCGTTAAGCAAGAAGCTGCTGGTCTGCTTGATCAGGCCGGAGAAACACTCTTCGAGCTGAAAAAAGCCGGCGATACATTTGCTATTCGCTCCGGTGAGATGGCCGAGCATATGAAAGCATCTTTGACGACATCACGGACATATGGTGAAGAGCTTAAGAAGCAATCAATGCTGATTGCGGATAGCTCGATCCATTCTGCCGAGAATATGGCTGGCGCCGTTGCTATTCTTGCATCATCAATGGATGAGATTGGACGTTCTGCGAATGATGTGATGATGCGGGTAGAGGGCGCACGTGAGAGCCTCTCTGTTGAATCCGAGCGTTTGCTTCAGGTTTCCAGTGCAGCGCTTGAAGGTGCGCGGGATGCATCCGATGCCTTTGCTCGCCAATCCGAATCTCTGTTCAAAGCCTCTCAGGACGCGGCAGGCTTTATTGAAAAAGTGCGCCATGGTGAATTACGTACCCAGCGTGAAACATTCCTCTCTTCGGCTAAATTTATTGTCGAGAGCCTGCATTCGCTTTCTGTTGACCTTTCCCGCCTGATGGAAGGTGATGTCTCTGAAAAAGCATGGCGTGCTTTCCAGCGG
>JBFHFW010000185.1:0-3283 GCA_041583395.1 Alphaproteobacteria bacterium | reverse complement strand
CTATCGACAAGCTTCCGACCAACAACTCTATCGGCTTCTTCATAAAGCGGATTTTGCAGCGGTTTTATCCGGTTGAGCTCAAGGACTTTTTCAAGTTCATTGCCAAGGCCTTGGGCATGTGTGGGTGCGTTTGTTGAGATCGTGGTAAACAGCATTAAAAAACCTGATACCATTAAAGTCGCAATTGACCGCATTTGTTCCTCCTTTTTGCATTTAAGGGGAACGCAACCGGTATGTGCTGACGGTTTCACACGCACCCACGGGAAGTGATGTAGGTGTGTTTTGCAAAAAGGCAAGTGTGGGTATTTTATTTGCGTAGATTTTTGGTAATTACTACTGCTGCTGTTGCTGCTGCTGCAATCGCAAGTACCTTCACAAGCGCGTGTTTCTTTTTACCAGCGGAGAGTTTGATATATTTCCCATCGTTCGCAGCCAGATCGGCATTGGAAACAAAATCGCCCGCATCTTTGACTGCTACATCGTTGACCTTGGCGCCTCCACCCTGAACAAGTCTGCGTGCTTCGCCCTTGGAGGCTGCAAGTCCGGTTTCAACAAATAAATCCAGCACAGGAATATCGGCGGCGAGGCGCGCACTTTCAATTTCTATACTGGGTAAATCATCACCGACACCGCCTTGCTCGAACACTTTTTGTGCAGTGTCTTGGGCATGTTGCGCGGCTTCCTCTCCGTGGAGGAGTTTTGTGACCTCATAGGCCAGACGTTTTTTGCTCTCATTAATCAGGTTGCCTTCGGCGGCTTCCAGTTCGGCAATTTCATCCATCGGCAATGTAGTGAACAGCTTGAAGAAGCGACCGACATCGGCGTCTTCGGTATTGCGCCAATATTGGTAGTAATCATAGGGGCTGAGCATATCGGGGTTCAGCCACACAGCGCCTGCTGCGGTCTTACCCATCTTGGCACCGCTGGATGTGGTGAGGAGTGGGGTCGTCAGCGCGAAGAGATGCGCGCCCTGCGTGCGGCGGCCAAGCTCGACACCGTTAATGATGTTGCCCCATTGATCCGATCCACCCATTTGCAGGATTGTGCCGTTGCGCTTGTGAAGCTCGGCAAAGTCATAGGCTTGCAGGATCATATAGTTAAACTCGAGGAAAGTCAGTGGTTGCTCGCGATCAAGGCGGAGTTTCACGCTCTCGAACGTCATCATGCGGTTAATGGTGAAGTGCGGGCCGATATCGCGCAGGAACTCGATATAGTTAATGGAGCTGAGCCAGTCATCGTTATTGACCATAGTCGCGCCGTTCTCGTAGTCTAAAAAGTTTGAGAAGACGCCTTTAATGCTGTCGATATTGGATTGAATGCCGGCCTCGTCCAGCATTTTACGGCTCTCATCTTTTCCTGAAGGATCACCGACTTTTGTTGTGCCGCCCCCCATCAAGGTAATAGGGTTGTGACCGCATTTTTGGAACCAGTGCAGCATCATGATTTGCACGAGCGATCCCGCATGTAGGCTGGGGGCTGTCGCGTCAAAGCCGATATAGGCGCTTTGCGGGCCTTCCATCAGTTTGGCATCCAGTGCATCAAAATCAGAGCATTGGTGGATAAAGCCGCGCTCTTCGAGTATATTTAAGAAATCTGAGTTATATTTACGTGTCATGTTCTTTACCGTGTCATCCTGAGCAAAGCGAAGGATCTCTGTTATCCGCGATGCTCAAATCTTTCCATTCGGGATTTATTGTTTTAATTAGCTCATTTTTTCGTGTGCGAATCCAGCCTTTGAGTTGTTTTTCACGCGCAATAGCAGCATTTATATCAGAACTTGTCTCGTAGTAAACGAGTTTTGTCAGATTATAGCGACTTGCAAAGCCCGGGATGTGTTTTTGTTTATGTTCGGCCATGCGGCGCTCAAGATTACTTGTTACACCAATATAGAGGACTTTGTTGGACTTATTGGTTATCATGTAAACGTAGTAGTCGTTCATATTCGGTTCTCTATATGTCATTCTGAGCGTAGCGAGGAATTTGGAGGCTGGAGATCCTTCGGCTGCGCCTCAGGATGACAATAAGGAAAAAATATGGTGATGCAAAGACACTATAGAGCAATTGGCCTGATGTCGGGAACATCTTTGGATGGAATTGATGTGGCGCTGATTGAAACGGATGGATTTTCGTATGTGAGGCCGCTTGATTTTATGGCGGTGGATTATAGCGATGAAGATCGTGCGGCTTTGCGCGCCGTTTTGGGGCGTGCGGATTATGATGAAGAGGTGCGTGCGGCGCAAGTGTTGTTGACGGAGCTTCATATCAAGGCCGTGAACGATTTCGGACATAAGGCCGATGTGGTTGGCTTTCATGGGCAGACGCTGTTTCATGATCCTGATCAGGGACGGACATTTCAAATTGGTGATGGGGCTTTGATGGCGCGTGCGCTGAGTATGGATGTCGTGCATGATTTTCGCTCTGCCGATGTGGCGGCAGGCGGGCAGGGCGCGCCGTTTTTACCGCTTTATCATCGGGCGCGGGTACAGGCGGATCAATGTGATCTTCCGGTGTGTATTTTGAATATTGGTGGTGTGTCGAATGTGACTTTTATCGGTGAGGGTGATGAGATCCTTGCTTTTGATTGCGGGGCTGGCAATGCGCTGATGGATGATTTTGTGTATGCACGTACGGGACAAAAATTTGATCGCAACGGCGCTTTGGCGCGTGCGGGGCAGTGTGATCAAGGCTTGTTGAATGCATGGATGGATAACCCTTATTTTAATTTGCCCGCGCCGAAATCTTTGGATCGGGACGCGTGGGATGTGCGTGATGTCGAGGATTTGTCTTTGGAAGATGGCGTGGCGACTTTAGCGCAATTTACGATTGAGGCCATTGCGCGCGGTGCCGATTTATTGCCGCAAAAAGTAGAGCACTGGTTTGTCACTGGTGGTGGGCGGCATAACGGTTTTTTGATGGATGGCCTGCGGGATCGACTGGGGGCAGACATTCAGCCTGTGGAGGCTTTGGGTTGGAACGGTGATGCGCTGGAGGCCGAGGGGTTTGCTTATCTGGCGGTGCGTTCAATGCTCGGGGAGTATTTATCACTACCAACAACGACAGGCGTTCAAGCACCGCAAACGGGCGGTGTTTTATCCCAAAGCTAGAAATATGGGCTGGGGAGTGGCGTTGGTTTTTTCCAGTTTATAAAGCTGCCGCTGATTACTCCAGCATGTTTTTGTGAATCCTGAAGAAATGAAAATTTTAGTGATTTTTCTACGTACATTTTTAGTTGCAAAGGAATTTTATTATCCTGAAATGCAGCTGAAATTGATGTGTCGTATTT
>JBFHFW010000184.1:0-3310 GCA_041583395.1 Alphaproteobacteria bacterium | reverse complement strand
TTTTCCCGTTCTTTAGATGTTTTTGTAAATATATCTACATTATAACATAGGTCGAATAAGTTAATGAACCATGTATTTTTTCTTATTTTTAGACTTTATTCCCCTCATACGAACTTTTTTATAAAAAAAGCTTGACCCACAGAGGTGTTACTGTATAACACGCGTTATAAGATAACACTGTTATACAGTAACATGTTATAGCATAACAATAGAGGTTAGATTATATGGATGGAATTGTAGACGGCATCTCGGATAGCTTTAACTTTAGCGCATCAGGGATTTTGGGACACTGCGTTTCTCTGATTGCGCATATTGGCATTGTCTATGCAACACCTGTCGGCCCTTGGATCCTTGGTGGCTTTGAAAATGTATTCGACTTTTTCAATCTCCCTTTCGAACCAGGCCTACATTGATCATTTATACAGCTTGCTTTCGTAAACTGCCGCTGATAAAATTTTCAGATGGTCAAAAAGTCCTCGAAAAAGCTCCACCCTGTTCTCAGAAATATTGAGCATTATTGCATTAAGCATGGCCATCAACTGACAAAACAGCGAAAAAGCGTTCTTAAAATTATAGCCAATTCCAAACACCCCGTAGGGGCTTATCAAATCATCGAGGCTTTATCCAAAAAAACAGGCGTCCCCCCAAAGCCGCCGACAATTTATCGTGCAATCGACTTTTTAACAAAGCACGGCTTCATCCACCGGATCGAAAGCCTCAATGCCTTCATTGTCTTTCAAGATGGTGAGCAGCATGAGGGGGCACAATTTCTGATTTGTGACGGATGTGGATCTGTTATAGAGACACAGGCGCACCATATGCCACGAAGCGCACAAGCCCATATTCAGGAAATCGGCTTTAAGCCCAAACACTGGAGCGTCGAGATACACGGGATGTGCATCATATGCAGCGAATCTGAAGCTAGCTAACGTAGTTTTTTTTCTGCTTACGGCGCTGCACGGATGACCCGATATGCATGGCCTCACGATATTTAGCTACTGTCCGGCGGGCAAGATCTATTCCTTCTTGCTTTAGTATGTCGACAATTTTATCGTCCGAGAGAATTTTCTTGGGATTTTCATCATCAATAAGGGCTTTTATGCGCGCCTTAATCGCCTCCGCCGAATGCGCAACACCATCCGCACTGGTCAGAGCCGTCGAGAAGAAAAACTTAAGTTCGAAAATGCCCCGCGGTGTACCAATATATTTATTGGTGGTCACACGACTAACGGTGCTTTCATGCATCTCAATTTCATTGGCAATATCTTTGAGTGTTAAAGGGCGCAGAAACTCGATCCCGTAATTAAAGAAAGCATCTTGTTGTTCGACAATCTCGGCAGCAGTTTTAAGGATGGTTTGCGCACGCTGGTCCAGCGCACGGATCAACCAATTCGCCGAGGCCATTTGCTCATTCAAATAATCCTTATCCTTCTTTTGCGTTGCCATGGAAGAGACTTCGGTGAAATAGCTTTGGTTTACAAGCACCTTGGGCAAGGTCTCATTATTGAGCTCGACCCGCCAACCGCCGCCCAGATTTTTCGGCAAGCGCTTCATCAAAACATCGGGAATGGCCGTTTGTACGACCAAATGGTCAAATTCCGAAGCTGGCTTAGGATTACATTCCCTGATTTCTGCAATCATATCTTGGAGGTAAGTGTCATTTACACCGCAAATCTTCGCCAAGCCTTTAAAATCATGGTCGCCCAGCATATTGATATTTTCCAGCAGCAGGCGCATCGGTGCATCAAGCGTGTTTTTTTCTTTGAGCTGGAGCGCCAGACATTCCGCTAACCCTCCCGCAAAAACACCTGTCGGGTCAAAGCCTTTCATGGTTTCTAAAAGCCGCGTAATACGCTCGACCTTGCAGCCCCATTGCTCGGCCAATTCCTCGATATTAGCTGTGAAATAACCTGATTCACTGAGCTGATCAATCAATAAGCTGCCAATCAGCATATCACGCTCATCCTGCGCTTTTAATCCGAGTTGCTCGGTTAAATGTTCCCGCAGCGTTGTTGGTTTGCTCATGCGGTTTTCAAAGCTCATCTCAGCATCTTCAAATGTCATGTTACCGCCGCTGCCAATTTGGCTATCCGCCGACCCTGTATCGAAATCCTGAGAGCTCGCCGTTGTTGCGGGCGTTTCCGCTTCATTGCCGGTAAATGCTGCATCAAAATTTTCCTGAACATGATCAATTTCCGATGTTTTTGAATCATTTTCAGCGTACTGATCTTCGCCCTCAGTGGAGGATTCGTGCTCACTGCCTTCATCTTTTTCAAGAAGCGGGTTTTTCTCCAGCTCGGCCTCTACATATTCGCTGAGTTCAATATTATTGAGCTGCAACAATTTAATCGCCTGCTGTAATTGCGGCGTCATAACAAGCTGCTGGCTTTGGCGAAGATCGAGATTTTGAGAAATCTTACTCATATTTTTATATTAGCATGAGATATGCTTGAAGTGGAGGGGGTATAGGCTTTGTCCCTACAGTTTGAAATTATCACCCAAATAAACGCGACGAACATCACCATTATTGACGATATCCTCGGGCGTGCCTTCCATCAGAACCTTGCCACCGTGAAGAATATAGGCACGATCAACGATCCCCAAACAATCCCGCACATTGTGATCGGTGATCAGCACACCGATCCCGCGGTCTTTAAGGTGCGAGATCAGCTGACGGATATCAGCCACAGCAATCGGATCAATGCCTGCGAGCGGCTCATCAAGCAAGATAAAATCGGGGCGCGCGGCCAAAGCACGGGCAATTTCAACGCGGCGGCGCTCACCGCCTGAAAGCGCAACAGAGGGTGTGCGGCGCAAATGCTCGACCCCAAACTCCGCCATCAGATCTTCAAGCAAGAGCTCTTGTTCCTCGGGGTTGAGCTTTTGGCTTTCAATCACCGTTTTAATGTTATCTTCGACATTTAGCCCACGGAAAATCGAGGATTCTTGTGGCAAATAACCGATCCCGAGGCGCGCACGGCGATACATGGGCAAATTCGTAATATCCTGACCGTCCAACATGATATAACCGCTATCGGCGCTCACAAGACCTGTTGTGATATAAAAGCTGGTGGTTTTACCGGCACCGTTCGGCCCCAAAAGCGCAACAGCCTCGCCACGCTGCACATTTAAACTAACATCGCGCAGCACAGGGCGACGCTTATAACTCTTGGAGATATGCTCGACCGTCAGGCCTTTAGGCACTTCTTTGATACGTGGATGAGGATGAATAGCCATTAGCGGAACAAAACTCTTTTTAAACTTTACTTATGGCTAATTTTACACCAAGTGTGACCAATAGTCCACCACA
>JBFHFW010000183.1:0-3320 GCA_041583395.1 Alphaproteobacteria bacterium | reverse complement strand
GTCAATGATGGTATTTTTGGGCGTTCTAACTGTCGGCTTCATCTATGAGTGGATGAAGGGTGCGCTGGAGTGGGAATAGAGTATTAATATGGGACATGATAATAAAACAGTTTTAGCGCCTGAGTATGAGCAACGCCCCAGTGGTGTGATTATGCCGCGCCCCGAGGAACAAGATGTTGTGCCTCAAGCCATTTCTAAAACGCTTGAGGAAAAAGGCTTTTTGCTGACGCAGGCCGATGCGCTGTTTGATTGGGCGCGTACGGGGTCTATGTGGCCGATGACATTTGGTTTGGCGTGCTGTGCGGTGGAGATGATCCATGCCTATATGAGCCGCTATGACCTTGACCGTTTCGGTATTATTCCGCGCCCATCCCCGCGTCAATCCGATGTGATGATTGTGGCGGGAACGTTGACCAATAAGATGGCGCCCGCGCTGCGCCGTGTCTATGACCAGATGCCCGAGCCGCGCTGGGTGATTTCGATGGGCTCATGTGCCAATGGTGGTGGTTATTACCACTATTCTTATTCTGTTGTCCGTGGCTGTGACCGCATTGTTCCGGTTGATATTTATGTGCCGGGCTGTCCGCCCACGGCGGAAGCGCTTGTTTACGGCTTGCTGCAGTTGCAAAAGAAAATCCAGCGGGAGGATACACGTATTGTCCGATGATGCTTTAAGAGATTTAGGTGATTTTATTAGCGAAAGCCTTGAGGGATGTCTCGAGGGGTGTCACTTTGCGGGTGATGAGCTGATTATTACAGTCAAGCGCGCCGCAATTTGTAAGGTTCTGTATTTCTTGCGTGATAATAAAGAGTGCGGTTTGCGCCAGCTCATGGATATCACAGCCGTTGATTATCCCGAGCGCGCGGAGCGCTTCGAGATCGTTTATCAGCTGCTTTCCTTGCGTCATAACCACCGCGTGTGTGTGAAGCTCTCCACTTCTGAAGAAAAGCTAGTCCCCAGTGTCACGCAGGTTTATAGCTCTGCCGGATGGTTCGAGCGCGAAGTCTGGGATATGTATGGCGTGATGTTTGACGGTAATCCCGATTTACGCCGTATTCTGACGGATTACGGTTTTGAAGGTCATCCGCAGCGCAAAGATTTTCCACTGACCGGTTATGTCGAGCTTCGCTATGACGAAGAGCAAAAGCGCGTTGTTTATGAGCCTGTTACGCTTGTGCAGGAGTTTCGTGACTTTGAAGATATTAGCCCATGGGAAGGCATGACATCCGTACATCTTCCCGGTGATGAAAAAGCGAAGGCTAAGGGGTAAATATGATTGCCAAGACACATTTAAAAGAAGATATGGATATCGCCGAAGAGACACAAATTCGTCCCTTTACGATGAACTTTGGTCCCCAGCATCCGGCTGCACATGGTGTTTTGCGCCTTGTTTTGGAGATGGAAGGCGAGATTGTTGAGCGCGCCGATCCGCATATTGGTTTGCTCCACCGCGGGACTGAAAAATTAATCGAGCATAAGAGTTATACGCAGGCTTTGCCGTATTTTGATCGCCTTGATTATGTGGCACCGATGAACCAAGAGCATGCTTTTGCGCTGGCGACTGAAAAATTACTCGGCATTGAAGTACCGAAGCGTGCGCAATATATCCGCGTTTTGTTCTGCGAGATTGGTCGTATTTTGAACCACATTATGAATGTGACAACGTTTGCGCTTGATGTCGGTGCGATTACGCCGGCGCTTTGGGGCTTTGAAGAGCGTGAAAAAGCAATGGAATTTTATGAGCGTGTCTCCGGCGCGCGTTTACATGCGAATTATTTCCGCACAGGCGGTGTATCGCAGGATCTGCCTGTGGGGTTGGCGACAGATATTTTGGCTTGGGTCGAGGATCTACCGAAATTTATTGGTGACTTGGAGAGCCTCCTCACGGGTAACCGTATCTTTAAACAGCGTACTGTCGATATTGGCGTGGTGAGTGCGGATGATGCGCTGGATTGGGGCTTTAGCGGCCCGATGTTACGTGGTTCCGGTGTTGCTTGGGATCTGCGCAAATCGCAACCCTATGATTCTTATGAGGATTTTGATTTTGATATCCCCGTGGGGAAGACCGGAGATTGTTATGCGCGTTATTTGGTGCGCATGGCAGAGATGTACGAATCGATCAAAATTATCAAGCAAGCCATTGAAAAGATGCCGGAAGGTGATGTGAAAACCAACGATCATAAAGTTTCCCCGCCGCCGCGCGCAGAAATGAAAAGTTCGATGGAGGCGATGATCCATCACTTTAAGCTTTTCTCCGAAGGGTTCCATGTGCCTAAAGGCGAGACTTATACGGCTGTTGAGGCGCCCAAAGGTGAGTTTGGTGTGTATTTGGTGAGTGATGGCTCGGCACGTCCGTACCGTTGCCGCATTCGCGCTCCGGGTTTTGCGCATTTGCAGGCCTTTGATTTTATGACGAAGGGGCATCAGCTTGCCGATGCGGTGGCTGTGATTGGTTCCCTTGATATTGTGTTTGGAGAAATTGACCGATGAAGAAGCCTTTTGATCTTCATGCAGATTACCAGCCTGAGAACTTTGAATTTACCAAAGCCTATCAGAAAAAGGTAAAAGAGATTATTGCACGCTATCCTGCGGGGCGGCAGCAATCTGCTGTGATGCCTTTGCTGGATCTGGTGCAGCGTCAGGTCGCGGAAGATGGTGCCAAGGCGACGCCTGCTTATGGGCGCTGGGTACCACGCGCCGCGATGGATCATATTGCTGAAGTTTTGGAGATGCATCCCATTAAGGTTTACGAGGTTGCCAGTTTTTATTCCATGTATAATTTGGCACCTGTCGGGCAGCATCTTATTCAGGTCTGTACGACAACGCCATGCTGGTTGTGTAATTCCGACGCAATTGTCGATGCCTGTAAGTCTCACCTTAAAATCGGCATGAATGAAACTACGCCGGACGGGAAGTTTTCATTGATGGAAGTGGAGTGTCTGGGGGCTTGTGTCAACGCGCCAATGGTGCAGATCAATGATGATTATTTTGAGGATTTGACAAAAGAGGCTATGATAGAAGTATTGAGTCTATTGGCCGAAGGGATGAAGCCGCAGGTAGGCTCGCAAAAAGGACGTAAGGCATCGATGGCTCTCACAGGCCCCACGAGTTTGCAGGAACTTGCTAAGAAAACAGGAGTAATATCATGAATATGAAAGTCGATCCTCAGGAAGTAACATGGGAAATGACAATCACCTTTTGGTGGGCGCAGATGTGGCGTTCCATTCCTTTGATTGTTTTGGCAAGTATTCTGGCGGGTGCTTTGTACCACTTTATTACGGAAGCTCTGAACGTTGATCCAACGGTTAAAATCTGGATG
>JBFHFW010000182.1:0-3337 GCA_041583395.1 Alphaproteobacteria bacterium | reverse complement strand
TTACGCGTGACACCACCAAGCTCTTTGGCAATTTCTGCAGCGGTATGCCCTTCACCCCAAAGCCTTTTGAGCATTTCTACGCGGTCGTCTGTCCAACTCATATTCTGATAACTCCTTTTGCAGCACAGTCAAGATTAACTACCTGATTTAAAACAGATAATACAATGATTTTTCTTTGTAAGCGAGTGAACAGTAGCAGGCTATTTTTAGAGCGACAAGCAAGGAACAACGAAAACGATTCCTTATCCACACAGGAAAATTATTTTGAATTTTTCAGGTTCACAAAAGCATAAAAGCCCTATCGGCCTGCGCCGATATCCAGCCCCATAAGTTGATAGATTTCCGCGCGTTCCTGCCAGTTTTCCTGTACTTTAACGAAGATTTTCAAATGCACTTTGCAGCCCATGATCTCTTCCAGCTCCTCGCGCGATCTTTGACCGATCTTTTTAATCCGTGCACCGCCTTTACCCAAAATAATGGCTTTTTGGCTGTCGCGCTGCACATAAATCAATTGTGAAATCTTCACAGAACCATTATCGAATTGCTCCCAATGTTCGGTCTCGACAAATACTGAATAGGGCACTTCTTCATGAAGCTGACGGAAAACCTGCTCACGCGTAATTTCAGCCGCCATCAGGCGCATAGGCATATCGGTGATTTGATCTTCCTCATACATCCATTGCCCTTCCGGCATCAGATCGCTTAGACCATTCAAAAGCTGTTTCAGACCTTGTTTCTTCAATGCCGAGATCATATATGTGGCTTTATAGTCAAATAATGCATTGAGTTCTTGCGTGATGGTCAGCAGGGCTTCTTTTTTAATGGCATCGGTCTTATTGAGGATTAAAAAGACAGGACGATCTTTGGGGAGCCCCCTTATAATCATCTCGTTTTTCTTAAGATAGTTTTTGGTCGAAACATCAACCAGATGCATGACCACATCGCCTTCGGACATCGTCTCCCACGCCGCACTGACCATAGCCTTTTCAAGTGTTTTTTGCGCCTGAAAAATGCCCGGCGTATCAATGATCACAAGCTGCGTTTGTTCATGTAGCGCAATGCCCAGCACCCGCATGCGTGTCGTTTGCACTTTTTTGGAGACAATCGAAACTTTCGAGCCGACCAGAGCATTCATCAATGTTGATTTACCCGCATTGGGCAAACCAACAACAGAAACAAAGCCAAAACGTGTTTTTTGCCGGGAATTAGAGCTCATTCGTTTTCTTCACCATATTTCTTCATAAAAGCGCGCGCGGCAGCTTTTTCGGCATCCTGACGGGATTTACCCTCGGCACGGATATGGTTAAAACCCTCGACGCTGAGCTTGATTTCAAAAATTGGCGCGTGATCCGGGCCTGTTTGTCCGGTAATTTCATAGGCTGGCAATGACAAACCTCGTCCTTGCGCCCATTCCTGTAATGCCGTTTTGGGATGTGCCGGTGGCTTTTTCACCTCATAGAGATGCTTTCCCCATAATTTTTCAACCATAGACTGACATTTTTCAAGCCCTGCATCAAGATAAAGCGCTCCGATCATAGCCTCCATCACATCCGCGAGAATATGATCATTTTTGGCACCACCTGCTTCGCGCTCGGCGTCTGAAAATACAATAAAGCTTCCCAAATCGATCTCTTTTGCAATGCGTGCCAACATCGTACCCTGAACCAACGCAGCAAGACGCTTGGCCATATCGCCCTCCGGCTCATCAGGAAATTTTTTGTACAAAACATCCGCCACAGCCAGCCCCAAAACGCGATCCCCCAAAAACTCGAGGCGCTCATAATTATGACCCTGCCCAGCGCTTGAATGTGTTAAAGCCGTTTCCAAAAGTGCTAAATTTTTAAAATCATGACCAATAATTTTTTGAATTTCAGTGATCATCATTCAACTAACCTAACTGGGTTAATGGACTGAAAGAAACGGTTATAGCGGATGCTCCACGGCCATTTCCATGGCTCGTAAATGTGTGCTTTACCATTGGTCGAGAAGAAAATAAAATCAGCACGACCAACAATATTTTCCAGTGGCACAGGACCAACCACATTGGTGACTCTGCTGTCTTGGGAACTATCACGGTTATCACCCATGGCAAAATAATGCCCTTCCGGCACTGTATAAACCGGCGTATTATCAAGCATCTCGCGATCACTTAGCTCATAAATCGAGTGCGTTACCCCACCAGGCAATGTTTCGATATATTCAATTTTTGTTATCGTATCGCCGTAATCATTGCTGATCTTACGTAGTCCTAAGGCCTCGCGCGGGACAAGCTCATCATTGATATACAGGCGACCTTTACGCATTTGTATGCGATCACCCGGCAAGCCAATCACGCGCTTGATATAATCAATGCGCGTATCGCTGGGGAGTTTGAAGACAATTACATCGCCGCGTTGTGGTGTTTTATTGCCTGTGCGACCTTCGATTGGAACAACACCAAAAGGAAATGAGTAACGGCTATAGCCATAAGATGGTTTATAGACAAACAGGTAATCCCCGACTTCCAAGGTCGGCTTCATCGAGCCAGAGGGAATATTAAACGGCTCATACAAAAAGCTGCGGATTAGCAAAGCCAGCACAACCGCAATAATCGCCGTTTTGAAGAATTCGGACAATTCCTCCTTTGCGTTCAGGGGTGGTGCAGATGCTTTTTTTGCTTTTTCTTTCATGAAACTGAATTACCACAAAAATTGATAGAAATGCCAGCGCTAATACGCTTCAATTACCACAAAAGCCTGTGCGAATGGTGGCTCGTCGGTGAGACTTAGGTGAATAACGGCTTTTTGTCCGGCAGGGGTAATCTGCTCCAGCCGCTTTAGCGCCCCGCCGGTGAGCTTTAAAAACGGACGTCCCTCTGCGTCATTGATCACACTGATGTCTTGCCATGAAATGCCCTTGGCCAGACCTGTCCCTAAAGCTTTAGCGCAAGCTTCCTTAGCTGCAAAGCGCTTGGCGTATATCTGCGCATGTGTGTCGGAGGCTTTGCGGCGGTCGGCTTTCTCGCGCTCTTCTTGCGTAAAACAACGCTTTATAAAGCGCTCCCCATGACGTTCAAGGACAACTTCAATCCGGCCTATATCAACAAGATCGTTCCCAATACCCAGTATCATTCATCTTGCCCCGTGACTTCTTTGGCCACTTTATGCACTTTACGCAGCTTGGCTTTGCTGCGGGCGAAGCGCGCCGTTTTAATCAAATGATTAAAGATCACATAAAAAACAGGCCAGCTCAGCACTGCCAATAAATACCCACCGACAAGCCACGGCAAAAACGCATGCAATGGATCATGGGTTATAAAATGCCATGTTGCTTTCATATCAAAATGATCCGGCAAGAC
>JBFHFW010000181.1:0-3380 GCA_041583395.1 Alphaproteobacteria bacterium | reverse complement strand
TTGTTTTTTCGCTTGTGTTTTTGAGTGCACACCTAGCGCTATTTCTTTAAGCTGCTCTGTAAAGAAAGGGGCATAGCCTCTCTGATTCACCCAATCAAAGGCTTTCACGACTGTTTCTATCGTGCCTCGGGAGAGGTTATCACCGGAAGGAAGTGTGTTTAAATATGCCTCGACATCAGCAGATGTTGATAGCTCTCCACTGGTTACTACAGCATATAAGACTAAGTTAAAACCTTCTTGCCATTGTTCTGAAGATACCGAAGGCAAGTGATCGAAATATCCTGCCGTAATTTCAAAGGCTGTATTTAGCCATGCATCTTGAAAACTGAGTATCTCGGGTACGTCTTGAGTCATTTTATTACCTTATGTTTTTGGATCAGTTCAAACTATTAGCACACAATAACAAAATATGACAACTAAAAACTATGCAGCCTGATCATTTGCGGCCAAAGCCAAGGCTTCCGCAGGTTCCACGCGCTTATCATACAGAGCCTTACCGATAATCACACCGTTCAAGCCATGCTCTAAAGAGGCCGCATGAACAGCGCGCACATCATTGAGCGAACCGATCCCACCTGAAGCAATCACCGGAATAGCCGTTGTCTGTGCCAGTGCAACGGTGCTTTCGACATTGACGCCTTGCCCTGTGCCGTCGCGGTCAATA
Source organism: Alphaproteobacteria bacterium (assembly GCA_041583395.1). Lineage (GTDB taxonomy): Bacteria > Pseudomonadota > Alphaproteobacteria > Micavibrionales > Micavibrionaceae > UBA6929. Next base: position 2,716 of record JBFHFW010000181.1, on the reverse strand, counting down.
TCGGTATAAATAATCGCGGCAACACCTGCATCTTCAAACATTTTGGCAAGTTCTATGGCATCCATATCCGAAGCCTCGACCCAGCCATCCACGGCAACGCGTCCGCCGCGCGCATCAATGCCAACCGCAATTTGCCCCGGAAAGTCGTTACAAGCACGCTTGACCAGATCGGGATCTTTAACCGCAACCGTACCCAAAATAACGCGCGAAACGCCTTCTTCCAGCCATGCAACAATTTGCTCGTAAGTGCGGATGCCACCGCCAAGCTGTACAGGAATATCAACCGCCTTGATAATGGATTTTACGGCCTCGACATTTGTCGGCTTGCCGTCAACCGCGCCATCCAGATCGACCACATGCAACCAGTTAAAACCTGCCCGTGCCCATTCATGCGCTTGGGCTGCTGGATCATCATTATAGACTGTATCTTGGTTCATATCACCCTGATACAGCCGCACACATTGACCGCCTTTAAGGTCTATTGCCGGATAAATAATCATGGGAAAAGATATAGCAGCAGCAAGGCTTTACAGGCAAGTGAAGTTTTTTTGATCCAACTATAGCTTCGTTGCGTAAGAGAAAGTAGGAATGCTGGCGCCCCGGCATTCCTGCATGTTCGGGTGCACACACCCAATAGATACGAGTTTATGAGGTTGAGTAAACCTCGTCTCTCCCCAACCATCCCCTCTGCGGGCGTTCTTATCATGAGAACGCCCCTTTTTTTATGAATTTGGAATTTAAAGAATTTCGTTGATTGCCTCAGGTGGGCGACCAATGCGCGCGCCTTTAGGTGTGATGACAATAGGACGTTCCAAGAGGATTGGATTGTCATGGATGGCCTCGATCAGCTGCTCATCAGACAGATGAGGGCTATCAAGCGATTTATCCTGATAGACCGCTTCTTTTGTGCGCATAATTTCACGCGGTGTTAGACCAAGTTGCTGAATAATCGCGTGTAGCTCCGTCATATCAAGGGGCGTTTTAAGATATTCAACAATCTCCGGCGTGTGGCCTGCATCCTGCAAAATCTGCAAGGCCTGACGGGATTTGGAACAGCGGGGATTGTGGTATATTTTATAAGTCATGACTTAAATTTACGCCCACTGTGAGCATTTGCGCAAGCGCCTTGCAGCATTTTTATACGCACAGCACACATATTCGTATGTATGTAAGATATTTGTTTTTGTTTGAATATCACCCCACATTGCGCCACAATCATCTGCATTATTTTATATTCTTGTGGAGAGGCCGTATCATGTCAAAAACCAAAATTATTCTCAGTCTGGTGCTTTTAATTCTACTGGGTGGGGGAGTTTATCTCTTTATGAATTTGGGTGATATCGCCAAACGCACGATCGAGGCTAAAGCCACCGAAGCGCTGGGCGTAAAAGTCACCATTGCGGATCTACAAATTAAGCTGGGCGAGAAAAAAGCTACCGTTCAAAAGCTGAGAATTGCCAACCCCAAGGGCTTTTCAGCACCTTATGCCGTTGTGGTGGATGATATTTCCGTGGTGTTGGCTGATATATCCTCCCAGTTGGTGACGCTTAAAGATATATCGGTAAGCGGAGTGAATACCTATTTGGATGTCACCGAAAAGGGCACAAACCTGACGACGCTTAAAAAAGGCATGAAAACAAAACCCGCGGCTGATACTGCCGACGCAAAGCCTGCCCCCAAGGTGATTATCGACCGCCTGAGCATTACAAATGCGCAAGTATCCCCCAATGTTGTGTTGTTTGATCAGGGTGGTGACGTGGCGCCCGTTGCTATTCCCAATCTTGTGCTTTCGGATATTGGCCGTAAGGAAAAAGGCGTGACTATTCAAGAAGCCAGCAAGCAGATTATCGATCCGTTTATTAAATCCGCAAGTAATGCCGCCGGAAATGCAGGCCTGTATCAAGGATTATCAACTGATGCCCTTAAAGATATGGGGCTTGGCCAGTTTGATAAAATCAAAGGCGAAGCAGGCGGCATTACCGATACAATCGGCAGCGGTATTAAAAGCATTTTTGGCAACTAAGATCAGAACCTAAATTTCGCCATCTGTTGTTTTAAGCTCCCGGCGTTTTTCGGGTGGGGGCGTGGCGACTTTGCTGACTTCAAGGAAAGCGGATTGTTCATCATCGCGCCATGCGGTGATGCGCTCTTCATCAATGCCGAATTCTTTCAGGATAAAACACGCCATTTCCAGCCCCGGTGGCACGCCGTAACAATGAAAAGGCTTAAGCCCCAAAGTGGCAAAACGGACGCCATCCGCGCTGTCTTTAACTGCGACATAGCGTTTCAGCGTCGGGTAGATCTTACGCACAACCGGTGAAATGGCTTTGGCAACCTCGTAACGCGGGGTTGCGATACACATTGCACGCGCCTCACGAACCCCCAGCGTATCCCAAAAGCGGAGATCGTAACTTTGCCCGTATGTCACGATATAGCCCGCCGCCGTGGCTTTGAGGAAGCGGTCATGGTCATGATCGACACCGATATAAGGAATTTTATGCGCTTTCATTGCGCGTGCCAGCGTCTTTCCGACTTCGTTCATGCCGATGATAAAGACGGGACTACTTTGCGCCATGGATTTATCTTCGCTGGGTTCATTGGAAATGCGCCCGCTGAAGCGCCCGGCCACACGCAAGCTCCAGCGATAGCCGATGAGGCCAAGGAAAGGTGCGGTAAGCATTGAAATAGCAACAGCAGCGATGAGCTGTTCGGTAAG
>JBFHFW010000180.1:0-3385 GCA_041583395.1 Alphaproteobacteria bacterium | reverse complement strand
TACGAGAAGTGGGAGAAATCAGGTGTGTTTTCTTGCGATCCGGCAAGCAATAAAGCCCCTTATACAATTATGATGCCGCCACCCAACGTGACGGGTTCGCTGCATATGGGTCATGCGCTTAATACAACGTTGCAAGATGTTCTTGTGCGCTATCACCGCATGAAGGGTGATGACACGCTGTGGCAGCCCGGAACGGATCATGCTGGTATCGCCACGCAAATGGTTGTAGAGCGCCAGCTTGCAGAAAAGCAAATTGTGCGTGGGCGTGATTTAAATCGTGAGCAGTTCTTGGAGAAAGTCTGGGAGTGGAAAGAGCATTCAGGCGGAACGATCGTTAATCAAATGCGCGCGCTTGGCGCGACACCTGATTGGAAGCGCGAGCGCTTTACCATGGATGAGGGGCTATCCAGAGCCGTGCGGAAAGTATTCGTGCAGCTCTATAAAGAAGGGCTCATCTACCGTGATAAGCGTCTTGTGAACTGGGATCCGAAATTCCATACGGCGATCTCTGACCTTGAGGTCGAAAATAAAGAGCAAAAAGGTAAAATGTGGCATATCCGCTATGCCGTTGAAGGGGAGATCGCAAGCTACATTACTGTTGCGACAACGCGCCCTGAAACGTTGCTGGGCGATACGGCCGTGGCAGTTCACCCCGATGACGAGCGTTATAATGATATGATTGGTAAGATGGTCTATGTGCCGATTGCCGATCGCCTCATTCCTATTATTGCTGACGAATATGCCGATCCCGAGCAGGGATCAGGTGCCGTGAAAATTACGCCAGCGCATGATTTCAATGATTTTGAAGTGGGTAAACGCCATGATTTGCCGATGATCAATATTTTGGATGTTAATGCGCATCTCAATGAAAACGTGCCCGAGGCCTACCAAGGGATGGAGCGCTTTGCAGCGCGTAAGAAAATTTTGGTGGAGCTTGAAGAGTTGGATGCTCTGGTCGGTGAGGAAGATGTTAAAAACGCGATCCCTTATGGCGACCGTTCCGGCGTGGTGATCGAGCCTTATTTAACTGATCAATGGTATGTTGATACACCAACGCTCGCCAAGCCCGCGCTAGAGGCTGTGCGCAGTGGCGAGACAGTTTTCCACCCCAAACAGTATGAGAATATGTATTTCCGTTGGCTCGAGGATCAGCAGCCATGGTGTATCTCGCGCCAGCTCTGGTGGGGGCATCAAATTCCTGTGTGGTATGCGGAGGACGGCACGGTCTTTTGTGAAGAAACCGAAGAAGAGGCCCAAGCCGCCGCTGATCAGCATTTTGGCGAGGCAGGCGTTGTTCTGACACGCGATGAGGATGTGCTCGATACATGGTTCTCTTCTGCGCTTTGGCCGTTTTCAACACTCGGTTGGCCGGATAAAACACCGGAGCTTGAGAAATACTATACCACAAGCGTTCTAATCACAGGCTTTGATATTATTACATTTTGGGTGTCACGCATGATGATGATGGGCATTCACTTTATGGGTGAGGTGCCGTTTAAGGATGTTTATATCCATGCGCTTGTCCGCGACTCTAAAGGCCAGAAAATGTCCAAATCCAAGGGCAATGTGATGGATCCGCTGGAGCTGATCGAGGAGTTCGGTGCCGATGCGCTGCGCTTTACACTCACGGCTATGGCGGCGCAGGGCAGGGATATCCAGCTCTCCAATGACCGGATTAAAGGCTACCGTAATTTCTGTACAAAGATCTGGAACGCTGCGCGTTATGCGCAAATGAATGGCTGTGAGCTTGATGAAAATTTTGATCCGGCAAATGTTGAATACACGCCCAATCAATGGATTATTAGCGCGCTGAAGGACGCCAAAACCAATCTTGAAAAAGGTATTGAAAACTACCGCTTTAACGAGGCAGCGAACGCTATTTATAGCTTCACATGGGGCACATTCTGCGATTGGTATCTGGAGTTCACCAAGCCTTTGCTACAAGGTGAGAGCGAACACACCGATGAAATCAAGCAAACAACCGCGTGGGTGCTGGATCAAATCCTGACGCTGCTCAACCCGATGATGCCTTTCATTACCGAGGAAATTAGCGGCAAAATGCTCACGGCTGCGGCATGGCCTGAATACAGCGAAAGCCTGGGTAATAATGCGGCGCGTGAAGAAATGGATTGGTTGATCGCGATGATCTCGCAAATTCGCTCTGTTCGCGCGGATATGAATGTTCCTGCCGGTGCGCAGATTGATTTGCTTATCAAAGGTGCCAGTGAGACAACGAAATCCCGTGTGCAGACCTATGCCGAGATTATTCAACGCATGGCGCGGATTGTAAGCATTGATTATACCGATGAGACGCCAAAGGGCGCAGTGCAAACGGTTGTGGGTGAAGCCACATTGATGTTGCCAATCGCCGATATCATTGATCTAGATCAGGAACGCGCGCGTTTGAATAAAGAAATCGGTAAGTTAGAGGCCGATATTCAAAAAATTGACCAAAAGCTTGGAAATGAAAAATTCGTTGCCAATGCACCTGCTGAAATTATCGAAGAACAGCGCACCCGCCGCGAAGCTGCCGAAAGCACCCGCGATAAACTTGCAGGCGCTTTAAAGCAGTTGGGATGAGCTTATAACCTAGGCCTTAAAATTGAGGCTTAGGTTGGTTTTTTTGATCCAGTCTCTTGTTCTGAGCATCAGCAACAGCTGTCAAAATGTTTGTTTGTTCAAGAGTCGAAGGGGGGTGCCCAACAATTTTTTCCGGCAGCATATGGGCTGCGACATACATATTGGGTGTGACCAAACGTGCGGCAAAATCAAACGCTTTGTCTAGGTAGTTTTTAGTAACGGACATTGAATCACTCCTTTTTTACGCCTTACTTAGTCGTGGCCTTTTCAGGCTACTGTCTCTAAAAGATTATGAAATTTAGCCACCATTAACCATATTGTCAATGCGTGCTCCATAGAGTGTTAAGCGAGTAAAATATACTCTTCAACGGGGCGCTTGGGCTCTGGTAAGTGATCCTCTCCCTCTAGGTCAGCTAAAAGCTGATTGTAAAGCGCTGATCCCTCGGCAAAGCTTTCGGGATTCCAGCGCCGCTCAAGTTGCGTTGCGATATCATCACCTGTATGTAAGCATTCTTCTACAATGCTAAGCAGATCATTGTCAGGATTTCCGGGAATCCCGATGTTATGTGTTTCGGGGTAACCATATTGATCCGCGATTTTTGCATTAACAAGGCTGCGTTTATGTAGATATTTTTTCTTTAGGAAGAACTGCTGAACCGTAGTGATATCTTGTCCTTGAACTGAAGAAATCAGAATATTTGGATCAGTAGCCAGACGAAGGTCAATCCCCAGATTCATAGATATAGCGGTAACGGCAGCATCAAAGGCATGTTTTAGATGCCCCTGTGCTTTATTGAGATGTTTC
>JBFHFW010000179.1:0-3400 GCA_041583395.1 Alphaproteobacteria bacterium | reverse complement strand
CGCGACGGGCAAGAAAAAACCGATGGAGGATAGCTGGTACTTCTATATCCGTGGTGCGCTCAAGGATATGGCGCATGTCGAAACGCTGGAAGATGGTAGTTTGCGGCTGACCGGTATCCAAAGCAAAGATCCTGATCGCACACCGCAAGCGGAAAAAACACATGCGCCTATTCCTCCTGCGCCCGCTTGGCTCTTTAAACCTGCACCGGAGGAACCCTTCCCGCCACGTCCACTCACACCCTCGCGCCCGTCCGAGCCCGAAGCGCCTGCCGCATCCCCACTCGCGCAAGCCGATAACTATCGCTTTTTGCGCGGTAATCTCACCCATAAGCTTTTGGAGATATTACCGGATACGCCGCCGGAAAATTGGACAAAATTGGCTAAAAAATTCATACACGACCACGGACAAGAGCTATCACAAACCATTCGCGACAATATCGTCAAAGAAACCCTCGCAATCCTCCACGACTCAACATTTGCTGCTATTTTCGGTGCGGGATCACTTGCCGAAGTGCCTATCACCGGCCTGCTTGATGACGGACGTGTGATCTCCGGCCAGATTGACCGCTTGCTGGTGACCGAAACAGATATCCGGATTATTGACTACAAAACCAACCGCCCACCACCGCAAACAGCCGATAAAGTCCCCGCCATTTACCGCCGCCAGATGCAAGCCTATGCCGAAACCATCGCGCGCATTTATCCCAATAGGGCAATCCATGCTGCGCTCTTGTGGACAGATGGCCCGACTTTAATGCCGATTGATATTGACCTGCCGTGAAATCGGGTTAAGCTAATCAGACGATTTAAACATGAAAGGGAACACACATGTCCAGCATAGCTGTTAATGATGATAATTTTGAAGCCGAAGTCCTCAATGCCGAAGGGACTGTTCTGGTTGATTTTTGGGCAGAATGGTGCGGCCCGTGCAAGGCACTCTCCCCTGTTTTGGATGAAATTGCCGGCGAGATGGGTAACAAAATCAAAGTCGTCAAAGTGAATATCGAAGATGCACCCGAAGCCCCGACAAAGTACAATGTCCGCGGCGTACCAACACTGATTCTATTCAAAAACGGTCAAGCCGTTGACACCAAAGTCGGTGGTCTTCCCAAAGCCCAACTGACCGAATGGATTGAAGGCAAAGCCTAAAAGCTTTAGCTCACCTTAAATAACACAAAACGCCCGACCAGACGGTTTGGGCGTTTTTCTTAATTTACTCTATAAATATGTTTTTCACTCAAAATAGAACTAATCAACACGAAGATAGATCACACATTATAGTGCGCCTGCGCGCTCTAATCCCCTGAACCACCGGGTGCCAGCACCATGATCATTTGGCGGCCTTCGGCTTTGGGTTGAAGCTCAACAGCGGAAATATCAGCAAGTTCCTCGATCATACGGTTAAGCAGCTCAAGACCAATATCCTTATGTGCCATCTCGCGCCCGCGAAAACGCATGGATACCTTGACCTTATCACCATGACCTAGGAATTTACGCGCGCTGCGCATCTTAACCTCATAATCATGTTTTTCGGTACCAGGGCGAATTTTGATTTCTTTAACGGCAATCACTTTTTGCTTTTTGCGCGCTTCATTGGCTTTTTTCTGCTGCTCGTATTTATACTTGCCGTAGTCAAGCACCTTACACACTGGCGGCGTCGCATCAGGAGAAACTTCGACCAAATCCAAACCCGCATCATCCGCAAGTTTCAAAGCATCTTTAATCGCCATAACCCCCCTCATTTCACCATCTGCATCCACAACGCGGACTTCTGCAGCAGTAATGTCGTCATTTATACGGGGCCCCTGACTCACAGGACGGCGAGGCATTGTCGGATTACGAATGGGTGTGTCTCCTATCTTATCTTGAATTATTTCTTTATACCAAACGGATACTACGTTCACTATAGCGCGATTAACACTGTTGTTTCAAGAGCCAGAAACACAAAGAGCAAAAAACCTGATCACAATCCCGGTATCGCAATATCAGCCACCGCACCGGGATTAACAGGCGCAGAAAAACCTGCGGCATTTTGCACAAGATTCATCGCATAAATTTCATCTTCCAAAAACCACTGCATAAAACCGTATAGCAGCCCCCCCTCACCGGAAAAACCCAAGTGATACGGCAACCAACTGGTATAAGGATCAATCTTGTTTATAAAAGATTGCGCAACAACATTCGCAGTATCATGAAAAATCTTCAGCCATGTCGGATCAAATACTAAAGATCCTGCTACCACCAACGGAAATGACACAAAGGCAATCTTACTCGCCCAACTAAAAATTTTGGACAAACTCGGAAATTCAAAACCGAACTCATTATCTGCAGTTGCTGCTGCGCTCATATTTTTCTCACCAAAGAAATTTAACACTTGATATTAAGAATCATTATCAATAGGATCACCCTCAAGTCAACAGCAAATAAGAATCATTCTCAAATAAAAAGAGGCCACACATGCCAACACCGTCCTTAAGCCAAAAATTCACAGCACTCGCACTGGCAACGGCACTATTAACAGCAAGCACACAAGCTATGAGCGCTGATCGCACAATCCATTTCGCCTACAAAACAGATTTTAATAAGGCCGGAATCGTGAACTGCGACCTGCTGCAAGGAAAAAACGATCCCTTCCCGGGTGAAGAAACATGTCCGTTTCTAGCACAAGTCGATGCACTCTACAAAGGTGCAACATATACGTGCCGCGGCAAGGAAACTGTTGATCTTTTGGGGATTCGCGCACATAGCAGCACATCCCATGGCATTGGATCATTTCAGTATCTTAATTTACAAGCCCAGATCCTGAAAACTGCCGGAAAATCAGACCAAACAATTATCGCGACCATGCAGGCGTCAACGAATGCAAAAGCACAATCGATCTATTGGATCGGGCGGGTTAAAAATCACTACGAAAGCAAAGGCTATATGCCTGCACAAATCCATCAAAAACTAGAAGAATACAAACAAAAACAGGGGCTTCATGTATCCTTAGAACAATTATCAGATGGCACCTACCGCGTTTTATATGACCCCGGTGAGGACGCGAAAAAGCAATGCCACGCCGCATATCCCGAACTCACACGACGATAAGCATCATGCCACCGGATAGTTTTATCCAAATCATTGAACATCTTGAAAGCAGCCTGAACTCAGATGAGTTTCAGGCCGCCTTACGTGGGGCAGAGATCAATACGGATGAGATTCTGAGCGACTTACATACCATAAAGCACGCAGACATCCCTGCACCTCAAGGCCATGCACAAACATTATCTTTTTTGCAGAAATTTATAAAAATACAAATTCAGGCACTGCAAAAATCAGACCTGTTCAAAAACAAAAATCCCGAAACAATCGCATATAAAAATAACCTGATCCATATGCTCGCAGAGCTTGAAAATAT
>JBFHFW010000178.1:0-3403 GCA_041583395.1 Alphaproteobacteria bacterium | reverse complement strand
CTGGATAGATTCATAATAAGTTGTCGGTATCAAAGCTCTGGCTCCAAAAGTTTCTGATAAGAAAAGGACTTATGCCCTATCCTCTAATTGTAAAGCAAAGGCATTTTTTGTCAAAGGCCTAATTTCTCGATCGTTTTAATGCATCCTCCACAGCAACAAAATACTGTTGGATAACCGCGTCCTCCACGTTATCGACACATGATGGTTCCCAGCGCGGCACATGCTCTTTATCGATTACAACGGCATGTATCCCTTCAAACAAATCGCTCTGCGCCATAAAATGCTGCATTAAAATAAAGTCCTGCGCGATCACATCATCAAAAGACAAACCGGAAGCACGCTTTAAATATTCAAAAGTCACCCCCAAAGATGTTGGCGAAGCTTTGCGCATCATCTCAAGCGCACTTTGCGCCCACGCATCCTGATTGCCTTCAAGTACCCGGAATATCTCCGCCAATCCCGTCAAAGAAAATACTTTTGCAATATCGGCTTTATCATCGACCAACGCTCCCTTTGACGGGGCAGTAAAGCGATCAATCGCAGCAACGACACCCTGCTCATCCCCAACTTCACCAAGCGCAGCAAGTAACTCACCTTCATGCGCCGCAGGCATATAATAATCCGCCAAGCCCGCATCGAGCATATCCGCACCATTAATTCTTTGCCCGCTGAGCGCTAAATAATGCCCGATATGATCCGGCACCTTCAATAAATGATATATGCTCCCGACATCAGGAAAAAAGCCGATCTGCACCTCCGGCATCGCAAAAATTGTCTGGTCTGTCGCAATACGGTGCTTGCAGTTCCCTGCCAACCCGAAACCGCCCCCCATCGTAATGCCGTTCATAAAAGATATAAGGGGCTTGGAATAATGATAGATTTGCTGATCCAAAGCATATTCTTCCGCAAAAAAGAGCGAAGCTGTCTTCAAATTAATCTCACCACGCTGGTAAGCCATGCCCGCATCGTAAAAGCTGCGGATATCGCCGCCCGCACAAAAAGCACGTCCCTCGGCACCACGCATCAACACATGGGAAATCTGCGCGTCCGTTTCAAAGGCCTCCAACACACCCGAAATCGCGCGGATCATATCCAGGCTCAGCGCATTAAGCGCCTTTGGCCGATCCAATGTAATCACGCCCATTTTTTCAATGACTTCAACATGCACAAACGGGCATAGATCTCTCTGCTGCATATTTCCTCCAAATCAATATCCATACTATGCTCTAAAGCGATGATATCCAAACATTTATCTTGATCTCGCCGCATAAACATAGGAATGTGTCGCCATGAGTGAGAAGAACACCAGCCCAAGCCAAAGACTTCGCCGCCTGCGCAAGACGCCTGCGATGCGTGCCTTGCTGCAAGAACACCATCTACATATAGAAGATTTAATCCTGCCGGTTTTTGTCGAGGAAAACCTGAAAAAGCGCACGGCAATCAAATCCCTTCCCGGTGTCTTCAGGGAAACAGAAGAAAGCCTTGTAAACGCCATTCAAGATGCTGAAAAAGCCGGACTAAAAGCCATCATTTTATTTGGCATCTCGCACAGCAAGGATAAAACAGGCTCTGATAGCTTCAGCGCCAAAGGCCTCCTCGCCCGCATGGTGAAAGCCGCTAAAGCTGCCGCGCCGGACATGCTGATCATCGCTGACGTGTGTTTTTGTGAATATACAAACCACGGCCATTGCGGCGTTTTAGATAAAAATGGTGATGTCGATAATGATGCAACGCTTAAAAACCTGGCCAAGCAAGCGGTTATTGCGGCCAATGCAGGCGCAGATATTAGTGCGCCTTCGGGCATGATGGATGGCATGGTTGCCACAATCCGCGCAGCCCTTGATAAGCACGGGCATACGGATATTCCGATCTTGTCCTACGCTGCCAAATTCGCCTCCAGCTATTACGGCCCTTTCCGCGATGCGGCGGGATGCAGCCTTGGTGCGGATAAAGCCGCCCGCAAAGACCGCAAGACCTACCAGATGAACCCTGCCAATGCCGAGGAAGCCCTGCGCGAGGTCGAACAAGACATTGCCGAAGGCGCGGACATGGTCATGGTTAAGCCCGGTCTGCCCTATCTCGATATCGTAAAAAGCGTTAAAGATACCTTCCAAATGCCGACCTTCGCCTATCATGTCAGCGGCGAGTACGCGATGCTCAAAGCCGCCGCCGACCAAGGCACGCTCGATTATGAAGAAACCCTCATGGAAACACTCCTATGTTTCAAACGCGCAGGATGCGACGGCATCATCACCTACGCAGCCCTTGATGCCGCACATTTACTAAAGACTTAGAACCTTGCAAACCCAAAAACGGTAAGCTAAAAGAGCATTTACTTAAAAACATCAGCAGGCTTCTACCATGGCAAAAAAACAACTTCGTAAAGATTTCCTAATCGCCGTAGAACCCGGCTTAGACTGGTATAAAGCTATCCCTGAACATACGGCACAACGAAAGCAAGCTGAAGGACATGAAGTTATTTCACTTCCTAATCCTCTGTCACATACAATGCGTATTCATGCCGACACACAGCACGGTCTTCTAGAGAAACTCATTAAACACATGCCAAGTCTGCATAATGATTTAGCCGAGGCTGTTGCAACGCACCTCCTGAATACTCCGGGTAAAATAGATAACCTGATCCAAACCTTACAAGCCGCAGAACTAGAGGCTAGAAGACAGAACATAGATCTGGATGTTGAAGAAAAACTATACATCGAGCACGGTGAAAATCAGGAAAAACTGGATGAATTAGAACAAGACTGGAACTTCATGAGAAGCTTGCCTATCCACTCCTTCAGGCAAAAAGATCGGTTAACCGTTCTCTCATATCAAAAAAGAACAACCGCGATAGAAAAAGCCAAAGAAATTGCTGAAGACCCTGACCTCACCCGCGACCAAAAACTAACGGCCATCCGTAATGAACTTAGATTTATATTTGATGGCTATAATATGGTTGTTCTTGCTGACCGCTGCGGCTTTGACTACAAAAACACGCACGCAAACAATGCCACATTTAATGTGATTGATAGCGTCATGAAACATTGGGATGAACTCCCGACCACCTCAACTCACAAATTTTACGACGCTTTTGTTGTTGGAAAAGGTGATGGCCGACAGATTTTCATTCAGGGAGAAACTGTCAAGCATGCCATAGGGACTCCGCAACCTTAGCAGGTTAATAAAAAGCGGCACGAGAAATAACATTCAAACATTTGAAGTAATGGATTTACATGGCATTTTCATGCTATAGTAGACTTTGAAATTTGATTGATCACTTAATAGGAAGAATCCTAACCCCTAATGACACAAGACCTGAACGATATAAAGAAGCAAAGAGATCGCTTCCTTGCCTTCTCTTTTGCTGCGTCCGACTTATTTATTGAAGTCAATGAAGAAAATG
>JBFHFW010000177.1:0-3406 GCA_041583395.1 Alphaproteobacteria bacterium | reverse complement strand
TGATCTGAAACAAATTCCCGACATCCAAGGCGCCTTGATTGCCATGGATCCACATACGGGGCGTATTTTGGCCATGCAAGGCGGATGGAAATACCGTTATGGCTCGTCCGAGTTCAACCGCGCAACGCAGGCTAAAAGACAGCCGGGCTCAGCCTTTAAGCCTTTTGTCTATCTGGCCGCGCTTGATAAGGGTTTTACACCGGCAACCCTTGTTTTGGATGCACCTTTTGTGATTGAAGACCGCCCCGGGCATTTTTGGAGTCCCACGAATTACTCCAACGAATATTATGGCCCGACCCCTATTCGTGTGGGCATTGAAAAATCCCGGAACCTCATGACTGTGCGTCTGGCAGATTTTTTGGGGATGGAGCTGATCTCCGAATACGCAAAACGCCTTGGCATTAATGACCATATGCCGCCTTTGCTGTCTTATTCTTTGGGCTCGGGCGAGACAACGCTGATGGATATTACCTCGGCCTATGCGGTGTTGGTTAATGGCGGGAAAAAAGTCACCCCAACGCTGATCGACCGTATTCAAGATCGCCGCGGCTCCACCGTATTCCAGCATGATGGCCGTCCATGTCAGAGCTGCGGACAGCTTATTAAATGGCAAGGACAAAGCACACCTCATGTCCCTGATATGCGCGACCAGATTGTCGACCCACGCACGGCCTATCAAATGACTTCGATCTTAAAAGGCGTGGTCGAACGCGGCACAGGCTCACGTATTCGCGCGCTTGGGCGACCCTTGGCAGGAAAAACCGGTACAACGAACGAATCCAAAGATACATGGTTTATTGGCTTTTCACCGGATCTTGTGGTTGGGGTTTTCGCCGGATTTGATGTGCCACGCTCGCTCGGTAAACGAGAAACAGGATCTTCCGTTGCCGTGCCGATTTTCAAGGACTTCATGGCAGAAGCCCTTAAAAACGAGCCCATTATCCCCTTCCGTATTCCTAAAGGTATCCGCAATGTTCAAATTAATGCCGAGACAGGTGCACGCGCTCAAGCCGGTGACGAACATGTCATATGGGAGGCCTTTGTCGAGGGTACAGAGCCCACAGACGATGTCTATATCCTTGATGGACGCGGGATCAGTGTGATGCCAGCCACAGGCGTGACCAACAGCACACCCGGACAAGAAGCGCACACCGGAACAGGCGGGTTATATTAGCCTTCACTTCTTTTCTACATAAAATTTTAACCCTTTTCCTGTGTAATGTACGGGAATGAAATAACAAAGGGTTGGAAGAGTATGGGCGTTTATAATGATGATTTCGATGCGATCGATCATATGGATACGATGGGGGATATATTTGAAAACCCCGTTTTGCCACGCGGTGTTATGACAGCACATTTTTACAGCGGTGCCACACATACGCCGCTGCCGAAAGATACCCCAAAAGTTGATTCTACGGCTGAAGCCAAGCCATTCCGTTTTGATTCCGCAGAAAATAAATCCGCTATTCTTAAACGCCACATGACAACAGCTCCTCCCGAGAGTGCTGGCCTGCAGAGGTTTAGTACTGAGCTGGCCGCACAACGTAGTGGCTATTATCCCAGCGCCTTTGAGGCTACAAAAAGGCCATCCTTTAAGATACAAGAGCCAGAAGTGAGGCCGGAGGGGTCTGCAAAATTTGTAGGAGAAGTCTTTGCAAAGCTTGGATATGGTGATGAGCTGCGCCAAAGTCTTCCGATTAAATCCCATCATACTAGTGGATCAACCTATGTGAATGATGAAGGTGAACGCGTCAAATTTAATGAGAATAACAGAGGTGCATTGCTTGTTGGCGTTAATCGTGTACACGAAAGTGAGTATTTCGAGGTTAATACGACAGTATCTGTCGGTGTGTATCATAACTCATATAGAGATATTACAATGCTTGCGGGGTTTGGTGCTGAAGGTTGCTTGAAAGTTTATGATGATCTCAAGGTAAAAATTTGCAGAGGTGCTGAGGGTGGTGGTGCAACAGGCTATAATAAGCACCTTGGTTATGAAGGCTTTGTTTTACCCATGGGGCAAACTTATCACAGTCTATCCATTATGGGTGTATCTGTGACAAAGGGTAGAGTCCCCAGCGGAGAAGAGATTGGTATGGATGGCAATATCGGCGTTGACACTCTGACTGTCAGTTATCCTATTTTTGATATGAAGTTTTAGGCCTCCACCATCGCCGCGATTTGTTCAATCGCCATTTTATAGCCCTGCGCACCTTGCCCCGCGATGACGGAGGCGGCGAGGGGCTCGATATAAGAGAGATGGCGGAAGCTTTCACGGCTTTTCGGATCGGAAATATGTACCTCGATAATCGGGGCTTTCACCAATTTTAATGCATCATGAATAGCCACCGATGTATGGGTATAGGCCGCCGCATTAATCACAATGCCTTTGAGAGCTGCCTTTTGCGCGGCTTCTTGTATCCATGTCACCAACTCGCCTTCATGATTGGATTGACGAAAATCAAGATCAAAGCCATGCTCTTCGGCTGTTTGTGCGCACAGATCCTTAATATCGCCCAACGTATCGGAGCCATAAATTTCAGGCTCACGCAGGCCAAGCATATTCAAATTAGGACCATTGAAGACAAAGATCATACTAATAACTACTGACCGCGTGCATCATTGACCGCATGCTCAAGACCACCTTCGCCCAAATAACCACGATAAAATTCTTTTTGTACGATAAAGGCCGGTGTGCCGTTAATGTTCAAATCGCGTGCAATAGTCCGGCTGCGCTCAATAGCTGCAGCGATCTCGGGTGAATTGGCATCGGTTTCAAGTTGCTCTGTGTCCAGACCAACATCACGCGCCAAAGACAACAGAGCAGCTTTGTTTTTCTGTCCGCGATAGTCCATCAGTGCTGCGTGATATTCAAAATACTTGCCCTGTTTTTGAGCGGCTAAAGACCATCTGGCTGCTTCCTCCGAGCTCTGCCCCAGAACAGGAAACTCTTGAAAGACAACACGCACATCACTGTCCTTGGCGACAAGCTCTTGCACGTCGGGGAACGCTTTTTTGCAGTAACCGCAATTATAATCAAAAAACTCAATGACGATGACAGAGGCATCCGGATTGCCAATGGAAGGTTGGTCTGCGGCTGTCAGCATAGCGTAATGTTCTTCCAAGGCTGATACTGCTGTGGCCTCGGCGCGGGCTTGTTCATCACGCTGATAGGCCTCGAGTGCATCGACAATCACTTCGGGATTGTCCATGATATAGTCTTTAATAATCTTTTGTATATCGACAGTCTCCAATGCCTTGGCTTGCGTGGAAAGTCCAAGGAAAGCCAGTAATAAAGCGGGGTAAACCAACAGGCGGGAACGGGATATCACGATAAAAACTCCTTCATATGTGCATGTCTATCTTTAAATAGTCTACATGGCTTAGGGCTTGATATCCAGATATA
>JBFHFW010000176.1:0-3433 GCA_041583395.1 Alphaproteobacteria bacterium | reverse complement strand
CGCAAATAACAACTGATTTTTCCATGGGATGGAGACCTCCTGATTGATGAATCCGTTTAAAATAAAGAATTTATAATAAAACACAGAATGTGAATTTTGTATTACTTTACAGGGATATGATTCCAAGGTCGAGGGCTTTTCATCTTTACCCTACATATTCCAATTGACACTGCGCACGAAATCAGGCAATTCACAAAGAGCATATAAATTTCATTACTGCAGGAGATAGGTTACATGAGTGCTACAGCTGACATTCGAGGTCTTAAACGTGTATGCGCAGAGTGCGGGATTCGCTTTTACGATATGAATAAACGCCCCATTACATGCCCGGGCTGTGCAACAGAGTTCACAGGCGAGCCAAAGGTAAAATCTCGTAGAAACAAGACGGATGAAAAAGAAGAAGCTGTCAGAGAGTCTCTGAAAGCCAAAGTGATCCATAATGATGAAGATGACGAAGATGAAGATATCGACTCGGAAGTGGATGTTGTAAGCCTTGATGATCCTGAAGACTTCCCTGATGACGACATGGATATGGATCATGATGATGATGAAGACGAAGATCTTGACCTTGATGATGACATCACAGGGCTTGGTGATCTGGGTAAAGACCTCAGCGACATCGATGACGAAGACGATGACTTTGATGATATTGATGACGAAGACGAAGACGATAAAGACTAAATCGTGTATCGTGCATCCATAAAATTTCCCGCTGATTTTAATGAAGAAGCCTTGGCTCTGTTGGCCGAGGCTTTTTCGGATATATCCAGCGCCCATGTTGCCTTGCGCGAAGGCTCCCACACAGGAGACTGGAAGGTCGAATGGATTTTAAGCGAAAACCCCAATAAAAGTGATTTAACCGCACGGCTCGCAGTTCAAGCTTCCATCTACGGCCTTGAGTTACCGCATTTCACATGGGATATCTCGAAAATTGATACCGATACGGACTGGCTGGCGGCGTCCTACAGACAATTCCCGCCCTTTTCCGTAGGGCCGTTTTTTATTCATGGCTCCCACTATGAAGAGAACATACCCGCGGGACAAATGGCGCTGCAAATTGATGCGGCGACGGCTTTTGGCTCGGGCGAGCATGGTACGACCAAAGGCTGCTTACAAGCGATGCTTGATCTTAAAGGCCGCGGCCAGTGCCCGTGGAATGTTCTGGATATGGGCACAGGTTCGGGCATCTTGGCCATTGCCGCATGGAAGCTTTGGAAAACACCGATATTGGCAATTGATAATGATCCCGAATGCATCCGTGTCACCGAACATCACTGTGATCTTAACGGTGTGAAAATCGGCGGTTCGGCGATCAGCACCCAAACAGGTGATGGATTTTCTGCGCCTTTAGTTGCCAAAAAAGCACCCTTTGATCTGATTATTGCCAATATTTTGGCCGCGCCCTTAATTGATATGGCCGAGGACCTTGCTGAAGTCAGTGATGAGAAAGGCTATGTGATTTTATCAGGCATGCTGAATGAGCAAGCGGCCGATGTGCTTGCGGCCTATGAACCGCTCGGCTTTATCCTCAAAGACCGTTACGATATCGGTGAATGGTCAACGTTGTGCTTGCACAGAGCCTAAAATTACCCCCGCTATCCACAGGCAGAAATTGAATAAAGATAGCGTGGCGCCTTAAGCCTCTGTTAGTTTGACGTCATGACACAAGAGACTGCTTTTCAAGAGATGCCACGACCTGTGGCCAATGATGATATATCTGCGCCGGGCTACCGCGTGCTGCCCCATAACGAGGAAGCCGAACAAGGCCTGCTGGGTGCTTTGTTAATTGATAACCGCGCGCATGAGCGTGTGTGCGAGATTGTCCGTCCCGAGCATTTCTTTATCCCCGCCCACCAGCGCATATTTGCTGCGATTGAAAAGCTGGTCGAGCGCGGGCAAACAGCCTCTCCTGTAACGCTGAAAAACCATTTTGATCAGGACAAAGATCTTGAAGATCTGGGCGGTGCGGAATATCTCGCCGATCTGGCGGCCAGTGTGATTAGTGTCGTTAATGTCGTTGATTACGCCACGCGCATTGCCGATCTGTTTATGCGGCGCGAACTGATTACCTTGGGTGAGGATGTGGTCAATGAGTCCTTTGATCATGACATTGATAAAAGCGCCGAAGGCACGATCGAGATGGCCGAGGCGCGCCTCTTTAATCTGGCGGAAAGCGGGCAATCCAGTGGTGGGTTTGTGACACTGAAAGATTCGGTTGTGGTTGCCATTGAACACGCTGAAAAAGCCTTTAAATCCGATGGCGGCGTAACGGGGGTGACAACGGGTCTTGTCGATATGGATAAAAAACTCGGCGGCTTTCAAAATTCCGACCTTTTGATTTTGGCAGGTCGCCCGTCGATGGGTAAAACGGCATTGGCTACCAACTGGGCGTATAATGCGGCCAAAGCTTATGCGGATAGTGGCGGTAAAGAGGGCGCTGTGACGGCGTTTTTCTCATTAGAGATGTCAGCAGACCAACTGGCCGGTCGTATGCTGGCCACGCAATCGGGTGTCTCCAATGATGCGATCCGTAAGGGCGATATCAGAAAAGAAGATTTTGCAGCGTTCGTTGGCGCATCGCAGATCATGTCACAAATTCCGCTTTATATTGATGACACACCGGCGCTCAGCATCGGAGCAGTGCGCACACGCGCACGGCACTTGAAACGCCAGCATGGTTTGGGCTTGCTGGTGGTTGACTATTTGCAGCTTTTGCGCGGTACGGGCTCGCGGCAATCAACAGAAAACCGTGTGCAGGAAGTCTCCGAGATTACACGTGGCCTTAAAGCCATTGCGAAAGAACTGAACATTCCGGTGCTTGCCCTCTCGCAGCTTTCCCGCCAGGTTGAACAACGCGAAGACAAACGCCCACAGCTCTCGGATTTGCGTGAATCGGGTTCGATCGAACAAGACGCCGATGTAGTCATGTTTGTGTATCGCGAGGAATATTATCTCGCACGGACAGAGCCCGATCCCGGCACGGAAAAACATATGCAGTGGCAAGAAGCCATGGAACGCGCGCATAATGTCGGCGAGTGTATTGTCGCCAAAGCCCGTCATGGCCCCATTGGCGGCGTGCGGATGCAGTTTGATCCGAATATCACGAAATTCTCGGATCTTGAGGAGTATCGTAAAGCGGCCTTTATGAGCGGCGAATAGCGCCATGAAACAGGCCGGCATTCTCACCACATGTCATTGCGAGGAGCGGAGCGACGCGGCAATCCATATCAAAATGCTGGATTGCTTCGCTATGCTCGCAATGACAACGCCCAAAAAAACAGGACACTAAGCTCATGAAACAGGCTGGTGTTTTAACGATCGATCTGGCTGCTTTATGCGCCAATTACCGCCTCATTCAAGATCGCCTTGCTGCCGGTGCACGCGCAGGCGCCGCCGTCAAAGCCAATGCCTATGGCTTGGGCGCTGTGCCCGT
>JBFHFW010000175.1:0-3478 GCA_041583395.1 Alphaproteobacteria bacterium | reverse complement strand
GGCAAACCATGATTATGGCTGTGTTGTGGTTGTTGATGGTGAGCAACATGTGCGCGGTATCGTGTCGGAGCGTGACTTTCTAAGGCGAATGCTTTTTGAGGATATAGATCAGCATGATGCAACATTGGGCGATATTATGACACCTGATGTGGAAACGGCGAATGAGAACGATGACATTGATGAGTGGCTAAAAGTCATGTCTGACAGGCATTTTAGGCATTTGCCTGTGGTCGATAATGAGGGGCATCTTAAGGGTATCTTGTCACACGATGATTTGATGGCTTATACGTGGCCGCATCTTTTAGAAAAATCCGTACAGAAAAACTATGAGATTATGCTGATCGCGGGCGCATTGATTGTGTACGCTGTTGCCTCGATCATTGCGCTAAAGTGGTTCTTTTAAAGCGTTATTTCAAAATCCATACCGTCATAGGCCGGTATATATTTCTCTGGCGTTTCATTCAGAACTGTCTGGTAGTCCATGCCCAGTGTCAGGCTGCTTAGGATGATTTTTTGTGCGCCGATCTGTTTGTTGAGGCGGTATATTTCTTCCAGATTTGCATGAACGCTATTGTCCGTTTGCTTGTATCCCGCGGCGTCAACAGCCCATATTTCAACGCCACGTAAGGCTTCTATGGCCTCGCTATCCAATGTATATATATCAACGGAATAACCGAAATTACCAAAGCGGTAGCCTGTTGAGTTACAAGTACCGTGATCTTGTGCGAAAGTTGTAA
This sequence comes from Alphaproteobacteria bacterium, assembly GCA_041583395.1. Taxonomy (GTDB): domain Bacteria; phylum Pseudomonadota; class Alphaproteobacteria; order Micavibrionales; family Micavibrionaceae; genus UBA6929. Next base: position 2,741 of record JBFHFW010000175.1, on the reverse strand, counting down.
AAGGGATATCCCCTATTCTCTCTTCTTTTTGACAAATATGTGAATCTAAAATCGGCGGGTAATATTTTTCACTCGCCCCACCTTTAAAGAGATGATTGAAGCGCCGTTCCAGATCTTCCAGCGTTTCGGCCGAGGCATAAACCGGCATTTTTATTTTGTTGCGAAAGGCCAGCATACGCACATCTTCGATTCCGTTGACATGATCACCATGCATATGGGTATAGAGCATCGCATCAATGTGGGTGATTTCTTCGCGGTTGAGCTGGTTACGAAAGTCAGGACCACTATCGATGACCAAGGTTGTATTGGCCGTTTGCACCGCAATAGAAGAGCGCGTACGCCGATTACGCGGCTCATTCGGGTCACAGGCCCCCCAGTAATTACCGACAGAGGGCACGCCCGCTGATCCGCCACAGCCTAATATCGTGACTTTAGCTTTATTGGTCATGCGGTTTTGCCTTGTTAAATAGGGTAAAGAAGTTTCGAGACGTACACTCAGCCATCTCTTCCGGTGAAATACCTTTTATTTCTGCCAGTTTATGACCTGTATGTGACACGTACGCAGGCTCGTTTGTTTTGCCGCGATAAGGCTCTGGTGCCAAATAGGGGGCATCCGTCTCCACAAGCAAACGATCAAGCGGGATATCTTTGGCAATCTCACGCAGATCTTTGGATTTGTTGAAAGTCAAGATACCGGAGAATGATACATAAAACCCAAGATCCAGCCCCGCCTCGGCAAGTTTTCTACCCGATGAGAAGCAATGCAAGACACCGCGCAGCTTACCGCCTGCGCTTTCTTCCTTCAAAATGCGCGCCATATCCTCGTCCGCATCACGGGAGTGAATAATCACAGGTAAATTAGTCTCGACGCAGGCACGTAAGTGCTTTCGTAAAGACTCTGCCTGATCTTCACGCTCGGCATTATTGTAGAAGTAATCGAGACCCGTCTCCCCTATTGCGATGATATTAGCAGGATCAGATAGTGCCATTTCGCAAAGCTGATCTTGGGTAATGGCTTTTTCCTCAGGCTCCGAGGCATCATGGGGATGCGTACCAATGGAGCACCAGATATCATCGTGTGCTTTGGCAATCTCGTGAATTTCAGCAAATTCGCTGACGATGCGGCAATTAACACTGAGCATGCCATCAATGCCATTTTCATGCGCACGTGCAATGATCTCCTCAAGCGAGCCGGCTTTTGCAAGATGGCGGTGATTGAGATGGCAATGGCTATCAATCCACATGGCCTATGCAGCCTCTTCTTCAAATGCAATACGCGGGAATACCCCTTCAGGCTTATCAATTTGCGTATCGGCACGCAGCATATGATCCGCATCAATATGCGCAAAATCACGTGCATCTTCTGAAACTTTAAGCTGATCCAGCAGTTTTCCTGCCGCTTCTGGCGTCACGGGTTGTACCGCAATTGCAAGGCAACGCACAACTTCAGCCAACACATAAAGCACTGTTTTCATGCGCTCTTCATCTGTTTTCTTCAGTGCCCAAGGCTCTTGCGTATCAACATAAGCATTCGCATCTGAAACAACGCGCCAAATCTCTTCAAGAGCTCTATGGATTGCAAAATCTTCCAACTTCTTACGAATAGCCGGAACAAGCTGTTCATGCGCTTTGGCAAGGAGTGTTTTGTCCTCCTCCGTAAACGCACCGGGCTGCGGGATAGCACCATCGCAATTTTTATAAATCATAGATAAGCTACGCTGCGCCAAATTACCCAAACCATTGGCCAGATCAGCATTCATACGGGTGACAGCCGTTTCATGACTAAAGTTTCCATCCTGCCCATGGGGAATTTCACGCATGAGCAAATAGCGGATTTGATCAAGGCCATAGGTCTCCACCAATCCATCGGGTGAAAGCACATTACCAATGGATTTAGACATTTTTTGTCCGTGCACATTGATAAAGCCATGCGCAAAAATCGTTTTGGGCAGCTCTATATCAGCCGACATCAGAAAGGCTGGCCAGTAGATCGCGTGAAAGCGCGTAATGTCTTTACCGATAACATGATAATCCGCAGGCCAATGCGTTTTGAACTTGCTGCTTTCAACATCAGGATAACCAAGCGCCGTAATATAGTTCGTCAGCGCGTCCAGCCAGACATACATCACATGGTTTTCATCATCAGGCACAGGGATGCCCCAATGCAAGCGATCCTTATGGCGGGAAATAGACAAGTCACGCAGTCCGCCTTCTTGTGCAACAAAGCTGATAATCTCGTTACGGCGTGAGGCTGGTTGGATAAAATCAGGATTATCCTGATAAAGCCTCATCAGCTTTTCGGCGTAAGCTGATAATTTAAAGAAATAGCTCTCTTCCTCGACCCATTTGACCTCGGTTCCCAGCGGGGTCAGCAACGAGCCATCATCGGCTTTGATCAGCTCGGCCTCGGTAAAATAGGCTTCCTCACGCACCGAGTACCAGCCCTCATATTTATCAAGGTAAATATCGCCATTTTCCTTGAGCTTCATCCAAAGCGCTTGGGCTGCCTTGTAATGGCGCGCTTCAGTTGTGCGGATGAAATCATCATTGGAAATACCCAGCGTCTTTGTCATTTGAATGAAGTGCGCAGCATTCTCATTGGCAAACTCTTTGGGCGTCTTGCCGTTTTCCTCAGCTGTTTTTGCAACCTTCTCACCATGCTCGTCTGTGCCGGTTAGAAAATGCACATCACAATTATCAAGGCGCTTAAAGCGTGCCATGACATCGGCCAATATAACCTC
>JBFHFW010000174.1:0-3479 GCA_041583395.1 Alphaproteobacteria bacterium | reverse complement strand
TTCACAGTTCTGATCTAAGTGCATGCATCCTTAAAATTGAGATTGAACAAAAATAAAGGGCTTTAGATATATGCCAACAATTCAACAGCTAATCCGCAAGCCGCGGGTCAAAATTGTAAAGAGCAAGAAAAACCGTGCTCTACATTCAAACCCACAGCGCCGTGGTGTGTGTACACGTGTGTATACAACGACACCAAAGAAACCAAACTCTGCTTTGCGTAAGGTGGCTAAGGTGCGTTTGACCACAGGGCACGAAGTTATCTGTTACATTCCTGGTGAAGGCCATAACCTGCAGGAGCACTCTGTTGTGCTTGTGCGCGGTGGTCGAGTGAAAGACTTGCCGGGTGTGCGTTATACAATTATTCGTGGTGCGCTTGATACACAAGCGGTTGGTGATCGTAAGCAATCACGCTCTCGCTACGGTGCGAAGAAGCCGAAATAAGATAGTTAAGAAGGAATTATAATATGTCACGTCGTCACGCAGCTGAAAAAAGACAAATCCTGCCAGATCCAAAATTTGGTGATTTGGTGCTTTCCAAGTTTACAAACAACCTGATGGTTGATGGTAAGAAATTTGTTGCCGAGAGAATCGTTTATGGTGCTTTGGAAGTTTTGGACAAAAAAGCAGCGAATGAAAATTTTGGTGCCTCATCCGAGGAAGGTGAAGAGGGCGAAGGTGATGCGGCTGGTGCAATTGCAATGGCTGGTAAGAGCAAAGGTCTTCAGGTTTTTCATGCGGCCCTTCGTAATGTAAAGCCAAAATTGGAAGTGCGTTCACGTCGTGTGGGTGGTGCAACTTATCAGGTGCCTGTCGAGGTGCGTGCTGAGCGTGCAACAGCCTTGGCGATGCGCTGGATCATCGATGCGGCACGTAAGCGCGGTGAAAGCACAATGATCGCGCGTTTATCTGGTGAGCTTTATGACGCAGCCAATCAGCGCGGTGCAGCAATCAAGAAGCGCGAAGATACGCATAAAATGGCGGATGCAAACAAAGCATTTGCGCACTTTAGATGGTAAGAATAACAACGGAATTAGGATCTTAAGGAATAAAAGACAATGGCTTCACGCGAACATCCAATTGAAAACTATCGTAACTTCGGGATTATGGCGCACATCGATGCGGGTAAAACCACAACGACAGAGCGTATTTTATACTACTCCGGTAAATCTCACAAAATTGGTGAGGTGCACGATGGTGCGGCCACAATGGACTGGATGGAGCAAGAGCAAGAGCGTGGTATTACAATCACATCTGCTGCGACAACAACATTTTGGAATGGTCCTTCAGCGAGTAAGTTCGAGGGGCAAAAATTCCGCCTCAATATTATCGACACACCAGGACACGTGGACTTCACAATCGAAGTGGAGCGTTCATTGCGCGTACTTGACGGTGCGATTGCTGTATTTGATGCGAACGCAGGCGTTGAGCCACAAACAGAAACAGTATGGCGTCAGGCTGATAAATACAGCGTGCCCCGTATGTGCTTCGTGAACAAAATGGATAAAATCGGCGCGGACTTCTACAATACTGTTAGCATGATTGTTTCTCGCCTTGGTGCTACACCATGTGTGATCCAGTTGCCAATCGGTGCGGAAAACAACTATGCGGGTCACGTTGATCTCGTGAAGATGAAGGCTATTATTTGGGATGGTGAGCAACTCGGCGCGTCATTCTCTGAAGAAGAAATTCCTGCTGATTTGGCTGATAAAGCTGCTGAATACCGTGAGAAGCTTATCGAGCTCGCGGTTGAGCAAGATGATGCCGCGATGGAAGCTTACCTTGAAGGTAACGAACCAGATATCAAAACACTTAAAGCCTGTATCCGTAAGGGTACAATCGCGGGTGAGTTTGTGCCTGTTATGTGTGGGACAGCATTTAAAAACAAAGGTGTTCAGACAATGCTGGATGCGGTTGTTGACTTCTTGCCGTCACCACTTGATATCGGTGCGGTTAAAGGGAAAAAAGTTGATAGCGATGAAGATGATTCTCGTGAGCCTAAAGATGATGCGCCATTCTCTGCATTGGCCTTTAAAATTATGAACGACCCATTTGTTGGCTCTTTGACATTCGCGCGTATCTATTCCGGTACAATCGAAAGTGGTTCATATGTGCAAAATACTGTTAAGGGCGAGCGTGAGCGCGTTGGTCGTATGTTGTTGATGCACTCAAACAACCGTGAAGAGCTTTCAATCGCGCATGCGGGTGATATTGTGGCGTTCGTTGGTTTGAAAGAAACAACAACAGGTGACACTTTGGCTGTAAAGGAAGCGCCAATCGTTCTTGAGCGTATGGAATTCCCCGAGCCAGTGATCGAGATTGCGATCGAGCCAAAAACAAAGGCTGATCAAGAGAAAATGTCTACAGCGCTACAACGTTTGGCGGCTGAAGATCCATCTTTCCGCGTATCTGTTGATCACGAATCCGGTCAAACAATCATGAAAGGTATGGGTGAGCTTCACCTTGATATTCTGGTTGATCGTATGAAGCGTGAATTTAAAGTGGAAGCTAATATTGGTGCACCTCAGGTGGCATACCGTGAGAGCATTACACAAAAAGCTGAAATCAGCTACACACACAAGAAACAGTCTGGTGGTTCTGGTCAGTTCGCTAAGATCGATTTGACATTCGAACCAGGTGAGCCAGGTTCAGGCTTTGAGTTTGAAAGCACTGTTGTGGGTGGTAACGTACCAAAAGAATATATCCCGGGTGTTCAAAAAGGCCTCGAGATGTCAAAAGAAAACGGTATTATCGCCGGTTTCCCAGTGCTTGATTTCAAAGTCACGCTGACAGACGGTGCATATCATGATGTTGACTCTTCTGTGATGGCGTTCGAGATTGCTGCAAAAGCAGCGTTCAAAGAAGGTATGAAGGCTGCTAAGCCTCAGCTTCTTGAGCCAATTATGAAGGTTGAGATTATCACGCCCGAGGAATATATGGGTGATATCATCGGTGATCTGAACTCGCGTCGCGGTCAGGTTGGTGCGATGGAAGACCGTGCCAATGCAAAAGTGATTACAGCGATGGTGCCTTTGGCGAATATGTTTGGCTACATCAATACTTTGCGCTCTATGTCACAAGGTCGTGCGCAATACTCGATGCAGTTTGATCATTATAATCCTGTTCCTGCGAGCGTTGCAGAGCAGGTTAAAGAAAGCCTTGGTGCTTAGTTTTTAGATGGGAGTTTAAAATGGGAAAGAAAACAGCCGGATCTGTATGGTTGAATGATCCTAAAAATGAAAAAACCCTAGATGGCTTGAGTGGTCAATGGGTTGCAGCTGGAGAAAATGGTTTGATTGCTCATGGTGAAGACTATGGTGACGTTTGTGATCAGGTTGCAGCTGCAGAAAATGCAGGAAGCCCTGATGAAATAGCTTTTTGGGAGGTGCCAGAATTTTCTGCACCTGTAATAACAAGACAATAGAATGAATTTAAAAAAAGGAGACTTAAAAAATGTCTAAGGAAAAGTTTGAACGGAATA
>JBFHFW010000173.1:0-3490 GCA_041583395.1 Alphaproteobacteria bacterium | reverse complement strand
GTGCGATGAAACCCCTACCCCGGAGGATATAACCATGTCACTTAAAGATGACTTTACACGCTCTGTTTGGCTGGATGAAGCACTCAGTCATTTATCTGAGCGTGAGCAAAAAATTATTAAAAACCGCTATCTTAGTGATGACAAAGCAACGCTTGAGAACCTTGGTCAGGATTTAGGCATCAGCAAGGAACGCGTGCGTCAGATTGAAACCTGCGCGATGGCAAAGCTGAAAACGGAACTCTCCGAAAATATCTCGGGCAATCTGTTTTAATTATTCGGCGATGAGCTTGTATTTCTGTCCCTTAACCAAAGGGGCAGACGGCGCAAGGCCATTGAGGACACGGAAATGCTCTTCCTTGTAATCCTCTAAAGACTGTCGATGCGCAAGGGAGATGACCGTGTCTGCCGCCGTTGCGGTAATGATTTTAATCCGGCGCGGTTTAAGCTGTGATTTTTCCTGTGCAGACAGCCGATGAAAGCTGTAAGTGGCACGCTTAAGTTCATCGAGCTCTGTATCGCTTGTGTCGCGCGGGATAGCAATTTGGAAACGCGCCATCCGATCACCCGACCATTTAATAGCCATTAATCGTATGGTTGATTTGCGCCCATTAACCGAGCCTGCAAAAGAAGCAGTTGCGGCATTCATACCGCCAATTTTAACTTCCTCCAGATCATTGAGTTTCTCTCCACCAACCCAATCTTGCGCTAGATAATTGCCCGCTGTTTTAGTGGCAGACACCATATCGAAGATCATCACCGCGTTAGAGCTTTGAGCCTGCATGATAATTTGTGAAGGTTTGTTGATCATACGGTATTGTGGCGGCGCCTCAAATCCAAAGCCAATTTCGGGGTGATAAAAGCTACGCCCGCGGATAAATCCTTGATCTTGGTTATCACCGTAGACCATACCGCCAATCTTGCCCAGATAGGTATCACGCGCACGGCGGCGATTTTCAACAGAGGCATATTGATCGGCCTCCACATTCGTTTCAGCTATACGTTTGGAGGTTGCAGGATGCGTAGAGAAATAGCCGGGAACCTTATCATTATTCCCTGTTATCTTGTCTTGCAGCGCCGTGTCACGTTGCAACGATGTTAAAAAATCAGCCATAGCCTTGGGGTCGTAACCTGCGCGCGCCATATAGCGCAAGCCAAGGCTATCGGCTTCGCTTTCCTGCCCACGGGAATAGGATTTCAGATAAAGATTGGACCCCAGATCCAGCGCATCGGATGCACCGGGCTGATCGATTAGGATGGATAATACCGTTGCGCCCACTTGAGTCAGCACGGCTTGTGAATAGCGTTCTGCAGAGTGCCTGCCTGTGACATGGCCGATTTCATGGGCCATCACGCCGGCCAGCTCGGCTTCATCATTGGCCAGCGCCAAAAGCCCGCGAGAAACATAGACATAGCCGCCGGGCAAAGCAAAAGCATTCACAATGGGGCTATCAATCACGTAGAATTTATATGTAACATCTGTGCGCTCGGTATTCTTTGCCACACGCGCGCCGATTTCCTGCACATAAGTGTTAATACGATCATTGTCGTACAATCCAAATTGCTGGACTATTTTTTCATGCTCCGCCGCACCAACACGCAGCTCTTCTTGCGGAGACATCAGGGCAGTGAATTGCTGCTTGCCAGTCGCCATATTGGTCGAGCAGTTTGCGCACAGCACAAGCGTTGCAATGAGGAGGAAATTCTTGATTTGCAGGGGCGATCTACGCCATCTTGGCTTTATCATGAAATCGATAGTAACGTGTTTTTTTCTTATCGCCAGCTTTTTTATTGTCGCGCACCATGCGTATGCAGGCGATTTGCCGCGTGGCGACTTCTCGGGGATGGAAAATGCAGGAATGGCTGTTGTCAGCAATATCATTGACGCGCAGACTATTGAACTTGACGATAGCCGCTTAGTGCGGCTGGTTGGAATTGACCTGCCGGATCTGACCTATCAAGACGCAGGCAATTTTGCCGAGATAACTTTAAAAATTTTAAAAGACATGCTACTCGGGCAAACCGTGACCCTGTACCAAACACCAACAAAAGATCTAGGGCGCATGAACCGCATGGGGCATTATTTGATGCATGTAGAACGCCAAGCCGATCACAGCTGGGTTCAGGGCACATTAATCGGCCTTGGGCTGGCACGCGCCCGTACAGGGCAGCGTAATCCGCAGATGGCCAAACAGATGCTAGGGCTGGAAGAGCTTGCACGCTGGGAAAAAATCGGGATTTGGGAGGATGATACAGGCTATAAAATCCTGGCGCCCGAAGAAGCCGAAGAGCATATCCGCAGCTTTGCCATTGTGCGCGGCACCGTTCGCAGTACCAGTACCAAGGCTTCACGCATTTACCTGAATTTCGGCACAGACTGGAAGACCGACTTTACCGTGTCCATTCCACCGGGGGAAAAACGCCATTTCTCCAATCAAAATATCGATCCCCTGCAATGGGGCGGCAAAACTGTCGAGGTACGGGGCTGGCTAGATAGCTATAACGGTGCCTTTATGGAGATTAATCATCCCGAAGCCATTCGTGTCTTAAAAGAGGCGCCTGCGCCATGACCGCCCTCTTCCCACCTCTCGAACCCTACTCAAGCGGTTTTTTGCGTGTGAGTGATCTGCATGAGCTTTATTGGGAGCAATGCGGCAATCCTGATGGAGCACCCGTTATTGTTCTTCATGGCGGGCCGGGAGCCGGTACCATGCCCGTCCATCGCCGCTTTTTTGATCCCGATCACTACCGCATTATCCTGTTTGATCAGCGTGGCTGCGGGCGCTCGCATCCCTTACGTGAGCTAAAAGACAATACCACTGCTCATCTGGTTAATGATATTGAAACCCTGCGCGAACATCTGGGCATTGAAAGCTGGCATGTTTTTGGTGGTTCGTGGGGCAGTACACTGGCACTGCATTACGCACAATCTTATCCCGAGCGCTGCCTTGGTCTGATATTGCGCGCAATATTCTTATGTGAGCCAAGCGAAATTGACTGGTTTCTTTATGGCACTCAAAAAATATTCCCAGAGGCTTGGGAAACATTTTCAAATTTCATCCCTGAAAATGAACGGGGTGATCTTTTGGAGGCCTATTACAAGCGTTTGATTGCCGGAGATACAGATGCCGCCAAGCATTGGAGCCTTTATGAAGGCTCTTGCTCGACATTACTGCCGCAAGCTGAAACGCCCACCACGGATGAACAACAGGAATTCAGGCTTAATCTCGCCACATTAGAGGCTCACTACTTTAAACACGAGGTCATTGATCCCGCCGATAGCCTCCTCAACGGCATTGATAAAATCCGCGATATTCCAACCAAAATCATTCAAGGGCGCTATGATATGATCGCCCCTATCGAGACCGCCTATAAGCTTCACAAGGCATGGCCGGAGGCAGAATTGGTGATTGTTCCAGATGGCGGGCATTCAGCTCTTGATCCGGGCATAACGAGTGCGCTAATACAAGCCACAGAAAAATTTAAAAAATTG
>JBFHFW010000172.1:0-3505 GCA_041583395.1 Alphaproteobacteria bacterium | reverse complement strand
TGGATATCGCTGACGTGATTAGGTAAGGCACACTGTGAGTATAAATCAACGATTTAAAAATGCGTCTATACGGCAAAAAATAGTTGTTATGATCATGGGGATCACCCTGTTTTCAATGTTGCTCGTGCGTGTAACAGAAGGGGCTTTGCAATATGCCTCAATGCGTTCGAAGGTCACAGCCGATATCGCTTCTACCGCAGAATTAATGGGACGTACATTGGCATCTTCGCTGGACTTTCTGGATCAAGAGGCTGCAAATCAAAATCTTCAGGCGTTGGCTTACCAGCCTTCAATTCATTTGGCATGTTTGTATGACGTTGATAATGCATTGTTTACTTTTTATCGGTTTGTGCCCAGAAGCACAGATTTTAAACGCCAGATAATGAATGAGACATATTGTGCTCAGAAATTGAAAGGTGAGTTGAAAGGTAATAGCTGGAATGCAATCAGGTTGTATCAACCCGTAACCCTTAATGGAAATTTACTTGGTGTTTTGTATATTGAGTATTCTTTAGCACAAGACCATTGGCGATTTTTAAAAGAAGAATTTATTGGTTTTTTAATTATCACGCTTACCTTGATTGCGGCTTATATTATAGCCACTTTATTGCAGAAGCTGATTACAAGGCCAGTGATACATCTTGCCGGTATTTCATCAGTATTGACCGAGCAGCAAGATTATTCAATTCGCGCAACCAAGGAAAATGATGACGAGTTGGGTCTGTTGGTCGATGCTTTCAATACTATGTTGGAGAGCGTGGAGGAACGCGACAGTAGACTGGCAGCCATATTGGATAACATGGTCGATGGTTTGGTGTTGTGTGATGAGGCTCTGGTTGTTCGGGGGTTTAGTTCTGCGTGTGAACGCATTTTTGGGTATCAAGCCGATGAGGTTATCGGTAAAAGCATGACGTTCTTGCTGCCACCAGTTGATCGTAGAGGTGAATATGGCACGTTTCATGATCAATTGTTAAAAGGGCAAGCAGAAGAAAAACTTGGTCTCTTACAAGAATTTTCAGGGCAAAAGAAGAATAAGGAATTGTTCCCGATTGAGATTTCTGTCGTTAGGGTTGAAACGGCACACCAAAAATATTTCAGTATTATTGTGCGTGATATTACAGAGCGTAAAAAGGCGGAAGGTGAATTGCTGAATGCCAAAAACAGAGCGGAAAGCCTTAAGGGGCTGGCTGAATCGGCGCGCCTGATGGCGGAGAAAGAAAATGCGCTAAATAAAGCGCTTTATGACATTGCTGTGTCGGAAACGGTAGACGAGGCTTTAAAAACAACGGTCAACGCAGTTTGTGAATATATAGGCTGGCCTGTTGGGCACGTTTATGTACGGGATAAAGAGCATTCTGATGTTATGCAGCCTTGTGATATATGGAGAACTGACAGTGCTATAGATATTAGGGCTTTCAAAGTTATAACTGGACAGATGCCGTTTAAAAGCGGAATTGGTCTTCCTGGTCGGATTTTACAGCTAGAAAGGCCGTTTTTGCTGCCTGATGTCGGGGAAGATAAAAACTTTCCGCGGTATAAAATCGCACAGGAGGTCGGTTTAAAAGCTGCATTTGGGTTTCCTGTCTATGTGTTTGAAAGAATGGAGTTCGTGCTGGAGTTTTTTGCAAGTGATATACATGGTTTTGACCAAAATCTTGTACATTTGCTGGCGAATTCGATGGGTGTGCAATTGGGGCAAGTCATCGAACGCATTCAAACCAAACGACATTTACAAGAGGCGCGCGAAGAAGCAGAAAATGCCAATATGATGAAAAGTCTTTTTTTGGCAACAATGAGTCATGAAATCCGCACACCCATGAACGGTGTTATTGGTATGGCCGAGTTGTTGCTGGATAGCGAATTAACAGACAAGCAACGCAGTCATGCGCAAACATTGATTAACTCGGCTGATTCCTTGCTGGATATTATTAATGATATCCTTGATTTTTCTAAAATCGAAGCGGGTCGTCTAGAGCTAGAGGCTGTGGCATTCGATATGATGCAGGTTATAGAAGATGTGGCAGATCTCTTGTCAATTAAGGCGCAAGAAAAAGCTTTGGAATTAATTGTACGCTACGTCCCGGATGCGCCTCATCGGTTTATTGGTGATCCGGGACGCATTAGACAAGTTGTTCAAAATTTAATAGGTAACGCAATCAAGTTCACCGATAAAGGCACCATTCTTGTGACGATTGAAGAAGATGTGTCACAAGAAAAATCTTCGGGGAAAAGGTTAATGAAAGTGTCTGTTCAAGACACAGGTGTTGGTATTGAGCCGGATGTTCAGATGCGCATTTTTGAAAAATTCTCCCAAGCTGACGCTTCAACAACACGTAAATATGGCGGGACAGGTTTGGGTCTGGCGATTTGTAAAGAGATTAGTGCCTTGATGGGAGGGGATGTTTCTGTCCAAAGTGTTCCCGGAGAGGGCTCGACTTTTTCTGTGACAATGTTACTGGAGGAAGACCCTCGTGCAGAAGAAGATATTCCCTCTCCCGAGATATTAAAGGGTATTAAGGTACTGGTCGTTGATGATATGTCCGTGAATGCCGAGGTTCTGGAAGAGCGTTTACATTCTGTTGGAATGACCGTCGATATTTGCCTTGAATCGTCCCTTGCCATTGAAAAATCCATGCAGGCATACCAAGAAGGGGCGCCCTATCAAATGGCACTTCTTGATTATTTGATGCCTGATATGAATGGTGAGCAGCTAGCCAGGGAGTTTCAAAAAAGACCGGAAATAGCTGATATTGCTTTGGTGATGTTGTCTTCATCATCTGGAGGTGAAGGGTATGGTCAACATTTTTTAGATATTGGTTTTTCGGCTCTGTTAAGCAAGCCCATCCGCACAGTTAGCTTGATTAAAACACTGGCGCGTGTATGGGAAGAATATCCAAAGGGCAAGCGGGATAAATTGATTTTTGGAGAACAATTCATGACCAAAGATGCCTCATACATGGATAAAGCTGAGGCTGATAAAATTCGCTTTAAGGCCCCTAAAATATTATTGGCTGATGATAGTCGTACCAATCAAGGGTTTGCCGGAGAAGTTTTGCGCGCAGCGGGATGTGACATTGTCTTGGCAATGAATGGGCAAGAGGCTATCCATCTTGTTTTTCAAAATAACTTTGATCTTGTGTTCATGGATTGCGAAATGCCGGAAATGAATGGTTATGAAGCTGCGCGGATTCTTACTGCTATGCAAAAAGAGGAAAAACTAAATGATTTTCCTATCATCGCGCTGACCGCCCATACGATGAAGGGCGACAAAGAAAAATGTTTTAAGGCTGGTATGTGTGATTATCTGGCTAAACCAATGCGTAAGCTAGAGTTGTTGGGGATGATTAAAAAGTGGTTGCCACCGGAATTCGTGATCATGGAGGGGGCTTCATCGAAGAGCTTTGAAGGAAAACATGTCTTGCTGGTCGAGGATAATCGTACAAATCGTATTATGTCCGAAGAAATGCTGCGGGATATGGGATTCATTGTAGAATCTGTTGAAAAT
>JBFHFW010000171.1:0-3537 GCA_041583395.1 Alphaproteobacteria bacterium | reverse complement strand
TTTTGCAAAAGGCATGGTTGGTCAACAACTCATGAATAAAGGCATCACCATCATTGATGATCCACTCGTTAAACGTGGCCTGAGATCTGCTTTTCAGGATTCCGCAGGCATTGAGTCAAAAGCCATCACCTTCATTGAAAACGGAATTTTAAAATCCTACAACATGAACGCACAAGAAGCCGCTCTAGTTAATGAAAAACCGATTGGTCGCGAAGATGGCCCGACAAATGTCAAAGTCCTACCCGGCAAGCAGACCGTAGATGAACTGATTGCCGATATTAAGGGTAATAAAGAAGGCGTCTATATCAGAGGCTTTGGCGGCGGAAAGGTGAGTGTCAATGATGGCACCTATTCCAAACAAGCCCATGGTCACTTAATCAAAGACGGAAAAATAACAGATATCGCCATCGACAGCTTTATTGTCGTAGGTAACCTGAAAGATATGTTTATGAATGTGACAATTGCCAATGACACACCCGATTTCATCACGGAAGGCACGGCATTTGCCGCACCAACCGCACGGATCGATGTGTGCCATATCGCGGTGAAGTAGATAGAACCATATTATCTAAAGAAAAGCCCAAAAATTAATTGACATAGCAAAGAATGTGGTGCTAGAGAATGCACAAGCACATCTACAAATATGGAGAAAACGATGGCACAATTTAATATCGCCCCTCAAGTTGCGCAAGAATGGCAAGCAACTGCCTTTATTGTTACAGCTCAAGACATTGCGAGCGTCGAACAAAACCCTGAAACAGGTGTAACCGAACTTCACTTGGCGCGCGCAGACCAGCCAGTGGAAGCCATCATGCCGAATGACCGACAATCAACCGTCATTCCGCGTGAGCCACTTCCTGTCGAAGGCTCCGTCGCAGACGTTAAAGCAGCCTTAGAACTCTAAGCATCACGGGTGATCTGCAGGAAAACATCCTCCAGATCACTCTCATCCGTTGTGATATCGGCAATGCCGTATCCTGCTGCCTGAATAGCCGTAATAAAAGCCCCTACATCCTGCTCGGCAGGGGCGTAGGTGAATTGAACGCTGCGCTGCCCGACTTTTTCCGCACCCATGGCCGCCAGAGCCTCGGGCATCGCACCCTCAACCGGACGATCAAGACGGAAGCGGATCTCCTTGCCCTCAATCCGCGAGAGCAGCGTTTCCTTATCCTCGCACGCGACAATCTTGCCGTGATTAATAATGGCGATCTGATCGCACAGCTCTTCAGCTTCCTCCAGATAATGCGTAGTTAGCACAATTGTCACGCCTTGTTCATTCAGCGCCCGCACATTATCCCAAAGCTGACGACGAAGCTCGACATCCACACCGGCGGTGGGCTCATCCAGCACCAAAATCGGTGGCGCATGCACCATAGCTTTGGCCACCATCAAGCGCCGCTTCATCCCGCCCGAAAGCGTCCGCGCATAAACATTGGCTTTATCCGCCAAACCGACAGTCTCAAGCAGCTCCATCGTGCGGCGTTCGGCCTTCGGTACACCATAAAAGCCCGCATGTAAGTTCAGCGCACGCGCGGGCGTAAAAAACGGATCATAAGTAATCTCTTGCGGCACAATCCCGATCGCAGCCTTGGCCGAGCGCTCGTCCGTATCAAGATCACGCCCCCAGATTTTGACATCCCCGGCGCTCTTCACCACAAGACCCGCCAAAATATTAATCAGCGTTGATTTCCCCGCCCCATTGGGCCCCAAAAGCCCGAAAATGCTCCCGCGTGGAATGGTAAGGTCAACATTATCCAAAGCCAATTTGGGCGCAGATTTCTTTGACCCCGCATAGGTTTTGGAAAGCCCTTTAATCTCAATCGCATTTTCTATCTCTGTCATAGGGGCGTGTATAACAGGATTTCAAAGAAGAAAACAGAGACTTTTTTAAGAGGGCATACAATCTTGAAAAACAAAAGATGGAATAATTTGCTCTTGTCTTAAAAGAGGCGAAAACCCAAATTCCTTTTCAAATAAACCAAGATAATCATCACGATCAAATGAAAGGCGCAGCCCATCACTTCCCTGAACATGAGAAACATGAAGCTTGCGATGGTGCCCAAAAGTTACCAGCCGCTCATACACCTTCATAAACAAATCATAGCTCAGTGCATCAAACGGCCCAACTGAAACTTTATTATCATCTGCTAACTCGACAATTTGCGTATCCTTAAAAAGATTTTTAATGTCAGACACATAACCACTTATAACCTCAACATCCAAAGACTTATCTTCTGGCCAGACATAGTAGAAAAAATGTTCGGGTTTTTGAGATGTAATATTCTCCATCGTTGCAACACCATAGTCAAAGCGCTCCTTATCCAGCCCCTCATCTTTACCGAACTGCTTCTGAAAACCGCCATAAAGAACATCGGCAAGACAGTGCACAGCCTGATAATCTTCTAAAGGAAGATCCATTGCTTCAACGACATGCAAACGTTTTAAATGCTTCAGGTTATCCGGCAAATTTTTATCAATAGGATGAACCCGACCTTCGTGCATAGCCTGCACAAGCGCATCTAAACCATCAAAAAATCCATATTTTTGTGTACTATTATCCATTGAAATAAAATCCTAACTGAAAACACGTTTATACGTATTAACTCACTAACTTACAGAGGTGCAAATATTATTTTAAATTAATAAGTCGCAGTTGAAATAAAAAATCAATACCCCTGCGCCCTAAGCCATTCCTGCGCGGCCTCATCGTCTTTCAAACAACATGATTGGGTATTGACATAATTAAGGTGGCGCGTTATAAGGAAGCAATGAATATGCGCACGCTTGAAAAACACAAAATTAAGGATGCTGATGAAATCGGATTACATAGCTGTACCGTTGTCCAGCTAGATGAAATCGATCCAAATGGAATCCCAAGCAATATCTATATATCGAAAGAAACCGATCCCCAAAAAGCCTGTGAAGACATGTATTGGGCATCGCACACAAAACCCTTCAACATCGCTCTATGGAATCCGCCGCAGAGTATTTTCCCGGATCAGATCCGACAAGACATAACTGAAATTTGGCAAAATGATGCAAAATTAAGAGAAACACTCTCATACGGTGAAGATTCTTTCTTTGCTAGCGGTGGAAAATCCATGGAAGCTCAGATACCTTATTTCAAAGAAGACTTTGAACGTGCCTTCAGCCCATATGCAGGAGAAAAAAGAACGATTTTAGAGCAATGGAAACAAACAACTTTGACTGTTTTTCAAGCTATCGGAAATACATTCCCTAAAACAACCATGGAAGAAATCTTTAATAAAAGAAGCAAACACCACCTGACAAAAGGTAAAGAAAAGCTAGAGCTGCATATTGATAATGCCCTAGGTGCCAAAAAAAGATCTGCGATCCACATAGCACAAGACAAAAACCTGATGGTACAAACTTTCGGAGTACGGCTTTTGTGGAATCAAAACGGACACGGAACATATATTGCTGATAATCGGGATATTAAATATGATGCTGCCTTGAATTACGGATTTGTCTTCACAAACCCGGAACCAAGACTTCTGAGCATTCCACCGGGATGGC
>JBFHFW010000170.1:0-3551 GCA_041583395.1 Alphaproteobacteria bacterium | reverse complement strand
TCACCCGAGGCGATATTGGAAAGATTTTGACGCTGTTGGAGCTGCGTACGCTGTAAAATATTGGCACGGTTTTGCTGCTCGATATCTTGATCCAGCGCACTGAGGCGTAAATTATCGACCTTCTCACGCTCGACGCGCTCGGCTTCTGATTCCTCGAACAAGCCCAAAAGCACAGCTTCTGATGACCCGCCTGCGGCAGAGCTGATCCCGCTTGCACCCGTTTTAGCACGCTGGCGGGCAACGGCACGACGCAAAGCTGCTTTACGCGCATCCTCGCTCTCTGCGGCGGCGAGCGCTATTTTCTCGCGGCTAAGATCTGCATTTTGTTGAAGAACACTTATTTGTGCGGCTTGTTTGGCCTGAAGCTCTTGAAGAGCCCTATTATCTACACTTTTGGAATTACCTCCCGAGACTTCGGAGAACAGAGATACCCCCTGTCCCACGGCGTTAAGCACAGGAAGTGCGGTTGTCATTGCACCCATTGTTTTTTCCTTCTTTTTTAGTCATTAACTTTAAGCTCTGCAGTCACCGAGAGCAGCGTGAACCCCAATGGCAGATCTTGCTCGATCTTCCAAAGCGGTGTTGTGGCATTTGGTGCCCAACCGAGCGCACGCACGCGGATATCACCACTGACTTCCGGCGGTGGTGCGTCGAGCGTGATTTGCGAGGAGAGCGTCATATCACTCATCCCGCGCCCGACATCCAGACGCAAAGCTGCGGTATCCTGCAAGCGATAGATCGCCTCGATAAGGCGCACTTTACGCCCGCCACCTGCGACACCAACTTCGCTGGGCGGGAGTGGTTGGATCGTATGCGTATAAGGCAAGCCAATCTCAACTGTGTTTGCTGCCTCGCTAAGCGTAATCGCACCTGCTGTAACAATCTGGCTGGCTTGGGGTGTCCCATCGGCGAGAATTGTGACAGTCTCACCTTCCAGATGATCAAGACCTGACCATTGTGTAGCAGGTGTAGCAACCGTCCCGCTGAGCGCACTATCGGTATTGAGCGCATCATCGAATTGCTCGATAAAATAGCCGCCTGTGCGCTGTATGAGCATATAAACATAATCACCCACAACTGCGACCGATTTCACCGTGCCGTCCGTATTATGCAGCGTCCAAGCTGAAACTTGCTCCGCACGAAAAATGGTGAGCGCTGCAAAATCACCATCGCCTCTGACCAAAAACAGGAGACGGCGTTTGGGATCATAATCCATATCCACCGGATCACTGATCATATGTCTGGAGAGGATCGAGATATTGGTCGATTTATAAGCTTGCTCCAAATCGGTATAAAGAAACTCGTGAATCTCCGCCTTATTACGCGCTAAATAAAGCGTGGCCCCATCGACATTAATGGGCGGCACATGGCGGTCAATCAATGACCCCACGCGTGTTTGGCGTGTAATTTGTACAGAGCTTGGGGTAAGCGGATCACCTGTGACCATCCACTCGGCACCGCTTGTAAAGACTTGCAAATGCCGGCCTGAGAAAATACCGCGAATGGCGTTTACTTGGTCGGAGAGGATTGAAAACTCGATCGATTCATCATCCAGCCCCGTTCCCAAATCAAAGTTAAATAAATCACCGGATTTTGAAAACCATAGACGGTTCGGCAAATCCCGCGACCCACCCAGCACAAGGCGATCTTGGTGGAACGCAACTGTCGCAGGATAACCGCGCGCAGCACTAAAGGCTTGTTCCTGCCAGTCAATTGTCGCGTCCGTGCCGGCCAATGTCTCAATGACATCGGCTGTAATCACAGTCGGGCTGTCAAAATCCGTGATATCGACTTCCTTATCACCAATCCGCAAGCGTGTATTTTCATGGTTCGCCGTAAAAACATTGGCACTGGCTGTGATTGTAATTGTCCCTGTTGTTGCACTAGGGGTGAGTGTGACATCAGAACTTGCGAACTTAAAGAAAGGCTGCTCGATCCGGTTATTGTCGCTAAAAAAGCTCCAATCCAGTAAGCTCCATGTCGCATCCGCATTACGCACCAGCTTTTTAGGCGGCACATCGGGATGGGTGAGCAATAAAGTATCCGCGCTTTGTGTCCAAGCCAGCTGATCAATCTGCGCAGCTGTCCAAGGAGCCGAAACAGTTGCATCTTTCACCCCACCTGCATAAATATCAATCTGCGTGTTTGTGATCACCAGCAAATAGGTCTGCTGTGTATTAAATTCAAACGCAATCAAGCGCCCATTACCGACAGCCTCATCCACATAAGCCAATCCCGCGCGGCGTGTCACGCCACCCGTGGGCTGGATAAAGACATTACGCAGCTTTAATGCGCCGTTTTCATACGCCCGCAAATCTCCACGCCCCAGCAATTCCTGAGACACTTCACCGGCGGTAAATGTCGTTTTTATATCACGTATTCTGGTCATGTGTTTTAGCCTCTCACATCAACAAGGGTGAAGTTTTCAATTTTGCCCGGTGTGTCTTGCTGCGCATCAATTTGGCGCGCGCGTTTATATTCATTCTCGGCAATTTGGAACATACTTTCGGCACGGCTGGTGCTCTCGGTAATGGGAATGGTGAACTCGGCCGCCAAGCGCGCGATAATGGCTTGGTCAAAATAAGGCGGAAACTCTTCTTCTTCGGGACGGAAGATATAGGTCAAAATCACCTTATCGCTATTGGTATGGAGCGCACCGCGGGCAATGCGGTAATTGAGGCCACGGCCTTTATCGCCTGTGCCTGCGGATAAAGCGCGCAGGAAATCATTGGGCAGTGCAAAGGCATGATCGTAATCCGCCAGAGGTGCTGTTTGTAATTCGGTGAGTTCTAACTGACCGATGGCAAAGCTCCACCCATAGGCAGAGAGCAAGCCGTCGCGAACAGGGGCAAACAATGCACCTGCGATTTCGGATTCGGCAGTGCCGTCATCAAATGAGCTAATGGGCGCTGCACCTATTTTAATGAGGGCGCGCGAAGCAAGGGCTACGTCATTGAGAGCCATGAGGAATTCTCCTTCGTAAAAATTCTGAGATAAAAAGAGCCTGACACCTGCCTTGAGAGGAGGAGAGAAGAGACAAATGTCAGGCTCGGGGATCGATACGCTATAGGCAGCTTTACGCTGAGACTAAGCGTTGATGGTAGTTTTTATGCGTTCAAACGCCACGCAGGCTTCCGCCCTCTCGGGCGGCGCACAGTCGTACGCTCACGCTACCAAATATTCAACAATATTTGGTAGCTGCATATTATGTGTAGACTGTTACTGTAACAGTAGAGCCATCATTACCCGTTACGATGTAAAACTTCGTGAACGGGGTGCCATCGGTATCGACATTCGCTGTAATCAGGTCATTCACACGCAGCATATCAGCCGCCTTGTCAAAATAATTTGCGACAGTGACATCGGCGTCTATTGTTGTGTAATGCCATAGAGTAAAGTTGTTGGCATACGCCAACACACTGAGATCAGATGCTTGAAAAGCCATGATATATATCCTTTGTTTGTATGATAATGAAACAAAAGCAAAAGACATTTGAATGTGGCTAGGCAAAGACGGTAAGCACTACATAAGGTAGGCGAAACCGTCTTTA